>NZ_JAMXSE010000021.1:0-102784 GCF_024124685.1 Pseudoalteromonas sp. OANN1 | reverse complement strand
GTTTCTAATTTGATTGCCGCAGAATAGGTTGCGCGTTTTAATTTCGTCATTTTTTCACCCAAATTTGTATGCAAATAGCATAACATTTCTTTCTTAATGGGTGGCCAAATTAACTATGCCACTACAGTTTGATGTAGGTACGCAAAAATTCGATTTTATCGTGGTTGAGCGTGAGCCAGAAGTTGTCATCACTGAGACGCGCCAGTTGTGCGGCAGCTTCTTTAATGACCACAGAATTTTGTGGTAAGGCGGCAATTTGGTTGCGTAGTTTTACCACTTCACGTGCGGCGATATCGCCAAAGCCAGCGTCATTGGCTGCTTCGATTTTATCCAGTCGTAAGCCGGCTAATTTAACGGGCAGCGGTAACTGGGGTTTGAGTTCTTTCCCTTTGGGGTTGAGCTTGAAGTATTCGAAGTTATCCCAGCAGTCGAGAATTAAAAACACGTCTTTTTCTAGGCACCAGGGCTTGGGTTTGCTGGTTTCGAGCAAACGAGTGCCACGGCCAACCATCTGCCAGAATTTGGTGTAGGAGTATACGGGCTTGGCGAATACAAGGTTTACAATTTCGCGCACGTCGATACCGGTATCGAGCATATCCACACTGATGGCAATGCGCGGCATATCGTTATTGGTAAACTGGTCGAGCAGGCCGCCTTTGCCGTAAACACGTGGGTCATCCGATACTAGTACCTTGGCCAGCTCGCCGTGGTATTGGGGGTAGAGCTTATCGAAGATTTCTTCCATACGGCGGGCGTGAGCTTTGGTGGCGCAGAAAAAAATGGTTTTACCGGGCAACACGCCGTTGGCGTCTTTAATGGCTTCTTCCATAAATTCGCGCACGATCAGGGTGTTGGTGCCCTTGTTGACCACTTGTTTTTCCAGCTGGGTGCCTTCGAAGTTGATGTCTTCGACTTCTTTGCCTTGCAGGATCAGTTTTTTCTGGTCTTCTAATGAAATTGTGCGCTTGCTAATGCCTTCCATTTGGAACTTGGTCTGAATTTTCATCACCTGAAAATTGCAGAGGTAGGGCGGCACGTTGTTAACAGCTTCTTCGTAGGTGTAGGCAAAGGTGGGGATACCATCTTCGCAGTGAAACAGCTCAAAGGTGTTGTGGTCGATAATGTCGGTCGGTGTGGCCGTTAAACCCATGGTGATGGTTTTAAAATAATCTAGCACTTCACCAAAAGTGTTATAGATGGAGCGGTGACTTTCATCGACCACGATAAAATCGAAAAAGTGTGGCGAGAGATGTTGTGACTCATCGCGGATGATATTGAGCATGGTCGGGTAAGTAGCGACATACACGCGCCGGTCTTTGGCGATTAACTTTTCGCCCACATTGGGCCAACGCGGTTCGTTGGGCATGTGCTCTTTAAAGGCGGCCAGGGCTTGTTCGCGCAGCGCGATGCGATCTACAAGAAACAACACTTTTTCCGCATGGCCGGCTCGCATCAGTGCATCAGTAAGGGCGATACAGGTGCGTGTTTTACCAGTGCCGGTTGCCATTACCAGCAGAAAGTCTCGCTTCTTTTGTTCGATACCTTCGAGCACGGAACGAATGGCACGGATTTGGTACTCGCGCCCGGCAATGGACGTATTGATAAATTCTTGCGTGAGTGGCTTACGATTACGGCGAATGTAAGCGAAGCGTTCTAAATCATCCCGCGTAGGAAAGCCAACGACTTTGCGCGGCGGGGCATTCTCCAAATCCCAAAAGTAAAGTTCGTGCCCATTGGTGTAAAAGCAGAATGGCAGCTCGCCACTCAATTGCTTTTGGATGTTGTAGCAGTATTGTTTGGCTTGCTCGCGGCCAATGGCGGCGTCTTTTGACGTTTTTTTGGCTTCGACTACGGCTAGTGGTTTGCCATTTTTCCCTAGCAGTACATAGTCACTGAATTGATGGCCTTCGTACTTGGTGCGCGGCTCGGCTAGACCTTCGGGCAAGTCAGTCACAATGTCGAATTCTTCAACGACTTGGCTTGGGTCTTTGATGTTCCAGCCTGCCAGAGCCAACTGCTGGTCGATCAGTTCTGACCGAGTTTGTGCTTCGGTTTTACTCATCTGCTATTGCACTCCTTGCTGGGCATTCTGCTCTTCATCTGCCCCACCAGCACGTACCCATTCATCCACCTCAGATAGCTGAAACTTCCAAAGGCGACCGATTTTATGTGCGGGCAGGCCTTTGCGTTCGCGCCAGCGGTAGACGGTATCTTTAGCGACGCCTAAGTGTTGAGCAACTTCGAGGGCTGTAACCCAGGATTCGGTAGACATGGTTTTAGCACCCGATAAAAGACTAAAGTCGTTTAAAATCGTCAACAGTCTACCCAATTAACCTTTAAATGACTATATCAAATTACATAGCACGGTACTTTTCATGCTGACGTTTCGGCATTTAATTGCCGTTAAAGCAGAATGAAAACATCATATTTAATTGCGTAAAGGCCCAAAGGTGCATGTTCGGCATAGGTACATTCAAAGCGATATTTATGATTCCATGAAATAAGCTATCGGAGTTCCATTGATACTGCCAAAACGAATATAGAACAAGATCAAAGAGGATCCAGCCTGAAGCACTAAATGTATTTTCGTTTTAGAAAACAAAAAAGCGAACCATTTCTGGTTCGCTTTTTCATATTTAATGACCTCAAAACTCAACTATCGGTTGCAAACTTTATTCGAGTTGCAAACTTAATTCCGATAGTTGCATTCTTTATTCGAGATCTACAAACCCTTACGCATCGCGGTAAGTATCAACCGCTGGGCAAGAGCAGATTAGGTTACGGTCGCCGTATACGTCGTCGATACGGGTTACCGTTGGCCAGAATTTGTCTTTTGCTACGCTTGGTACTGGGAATGCAGCGTAAAAACGGTCGTATGCACGGTTCCAGTCGTTGCTTAGTACGTCAGCTTGCGTGTGTGGCGCAAATACTAATGGGTTATCTTCTATAGACCACTCGCCTGATGCAATCTTGTCGATTTCACCTTTGATAGAAACCATGGCTTCGATAAAGCGGTCGATTTCTACCTTAGACTCGGACTCCGTTGGCTCAACCATAAGTGTGCCCGCTACTGGGAACGACATCGTTGGTGAGTGGAAGCCGTAGTCCTGTAGACGCTTAGCAACGTCCATTTCGGTAATGCCTGTGGCTTCTTTCAATGGACGTAGGTCAACAATACACTCGTGGGCAACACGGTCGTTACGGCCACGGTATAGAATTGGGAAGTGCTCGCTCAACTTGGCTGTTAGGTAGTTAGCGTTCACGATTGCCATTTCTGTTGCTTGTTTTAGGCCTTCGCTGCCCATCATCGCGATGTATGCCCACGAGATAGGTAGAATAGCAGCAGAGCCGTAAGGTGCCGCAGAAACCGCGCCGTTACCTACGTTTGTGCCTTCTACGTTGATCACGCTGTGGTTAGGCATAAATGGCGCTAGGTGCGATTTAACACCGATAGGACCAACACCTGGGCCACCGCCACCGTGTGGAATACAGAATGTTTTGTGTAGGTTTAAGTGCGATACATCAGAGCCGATTGAACCTGGGCTAGTTACCCCAACCTGCGCGTTCATGTTTGCACCGTCCATATATACTTGGCCGCCGTGCTGGTGCACGATGTCGCATACTTCACGGATAGACTCTTCGTATACACCGTGTGTAGACGGGTAAGTAACCATGATGCACGATAGGTTTTCAGCTACGTCAGCGGCTTTCGCGCGTAGGTCTTCCATATCGATGTTACCGTTTTTATCACAGTCAACCACAACTACTTTCATGCTTGCCATTTGTGCAGACGCCGGGTTTGTACCGTGCGCTGAACTTGGGATCAAACAGATGTTACGGTGACCTTCACCGCGAGACTCATGGTACTTACGGATCGCGATAAGACCTGCGTACTCACCTTGTGCACCTGAGTTAGGCTGTAGTGATACTGCGTCATAACCTGTGATGTTCACAAGCCAGTCGTGCAGCTCAGTCATCATGATCTTGTAACCTTGTGCTTGGTCGATTGGGCAGAACGGATGCAGCTCTGCAAACTCAGGCCAAGTCACTGGGATCATTTCAGCGGTTGCGTTTAGCTTCATGGTACACGAGCCCAATGAGATCATTGAGTGGTTTAGTGCTAAATCTTTGTTTTCAAGACGCTTGATATAACGCAGCATCTCGGTTTCGCTGTGATAGCTGTTAAAGTTCGCGTGCGTTAAAATTTCATCGTCGCGTACTAGGCTTGCAGGAATACCTGTAATGTTCTCGCCTGATACTTGTGCGTCTAGCGCATCTACATTTAGGCCGTGGTCGTCACCTAAAATGATGTCGAATAGCTCAGCTACGTCTGCACGCGTAGTGGTTTCGTTTACTGCAATTGAGTATTCGCCGTTGTGGTTAAGGGCAAAGTTTACGCCTTTTGCTACCGCACGCGCCACAACCGCTTGCTTGTCAGCGTCGTCCGCTTTAACGGTAATGGTGTCAAACCACGTATCGTGCTTAAGTGATACGCCTTTTGCTTTAAGACCCGTGGCAAGAATGCTTGCAAGGCGATTAATGCGCTCAGCGATGATCTTAAGACCTTGAGGACCATGGTAAACCGCGTAAAACGCAGCCATGTTCGCAAGTAGCACCTGTGCAGTACAAATGTTTGAGTTGGCTTTTTCACGGCGGATGTGCTGTTCACGAGTTTGCATCGCCATACGTAGTGCGTCGTTACCTAAACGGTCTTTAGACACACCAATAATACGGCCTGGTAGTGAACGCTTGTAAGCATCACGCGTAGCAAAGAATGCTGCATGTGGACCGCCGTAACCCATAGGTACACCAAAACGCTGTGCAGAACCAAGCACTACGTCTGCACCTAGTTTACCAGGTGCTTTAAGTAGCATTAAGCTCATGATATCTGCGGCAACACAGGCAATCGCTTTTTTGTCTTGTACTTGTGCGATTAGGTCAGTAACGTCAACCACTTCACCTGATGTTGTTGGATACTGGAATAGCGCGCCAAAAATCTCGTGGTTAGCAGCGTCGCTAGCAGGGCCTACTACTACTTCAAAACCAAACTGTTCAGCACGTGTAGATACTACGTCGATAGTTTGTACGTGTACGTCGTCTGCAATAAAGAAGATGTTTGCTTTTTTCGCTTTAGATACACGTTTCGCAAGCGCCATTGCTTCTGCCGCTGCGGTGGATTCGTCAAGTAGTGATGCACTGGCAAGATCAAGGCCGGTAATGTCCATAGTCAGCGTTTGGAAGTTAAGTAGTGACTCCAAGCGACCTTGCGCAATCTCTGGCTGATAAGGGGTGTAAGCAGTGTACCAACCCGGATTCTCTAGTACGTTACGTAGGATAACGTGAGGTACGTGAGTTGGGTGGTAGCCTTGACCGATATAAGATTTGAAAACCTTGTTTTTGCTTGCTACTGATTTCAGGTAACTTAGGGTTTCCACTTCTGTGCGGCTTTCACCGATCTGTAAGCCCTCTTCTAAACGAATTGAAGCAGGTACAGTTTGACCGATCAGCTCTTCAACACTAGATACTCCAAGAGCGCTTAGCATCTCGCTCACCTGTGCTGGGCTTGGCCCGATATGGCGGCGGATAAAATCTTGCTTTTGCTCTAACTGTTCAAGAGATTTGGCGTTTGACATTAGTCCAGGTTCCTATGATCCAAATGAAAAAGGTGAATACTGTTTTTATCTAAATGAGATACCTTGGTAACGGCAGTATTCTAAAAACGTTGGCATGATCTCGTCATACCTTGAGCAAGCACCCTTGCCCAAAAAGCAACAATAAAAGCCCCTAAAAAGGGGCTTTTATTAGTATCAACAAATTAGTCTTCGTCGATTGAATTTGCGTAGCCTTCAGCGTCTAGTAGGTTATCTAGCTCAGACTCATCAGACGCTTTAATTTTGAACAACCAACCGTCACCGTAAGCATCGTTGTTTACAGTTTCAGGCGCATCTTCTAGCTCTTCGTTGATTGCAACGATAGTGCCGCCGATTGGTGCATAGATATCTGACGCTGCTTTTACAGACTCAGCTACCGCGCAGTCTTCACCCGCGTCAACTTCATCATCTACATCTGGTAATTCAACGAATACCATGTCGCCTAGAAGCTCTTGTGCGTGCTCAGTGATACCAACAGTGTAAATGCCGTCACCTTCAGCGCGAACCCACTCGTGTGAAGTAGCGTACTTTAACTCGCTAGGAATGTTGCTCATTTTTTTGTTCCTTTGGTCGGTTGCGATGTCACCCCGTGAGCGACATCAATGTTATTCTATTTATTATCTAAAAAAACTAGATAATTGACTTGCCGTTACGAACGAAGCTTGGCTTAACTACTTTAACATCAACTAGCTTCTTACGCATTTCAACTTGTGCAGTCTCGCCAATTGAACGAGGTACACGCGCAAGCGCTACACTGAAGCCTAAAGTTGGTGAGAATGTACCAGAAGTGATAACACCTTCGCCACCTTCTACGATAACTTTAGAACCACCACGTAATACGCCTTTGCTTTCTAGGACTAAACCTACCAGCTTATCAGTGCTTTGCTCTGCACGCTGTTTAGTGATAGCTGCACGACCGATAAAGTCACGCTCCTCTGGCTCCCATGCAATTGTCCATGCCATGTTCGCAGCAAGTGGAGACACCGTCTCGTCCATGTCTGAGCCATAAAGGTTCATGCCCGCTTCTAAACGTAGCGTATCACGTGCACCTAGGCCAGCTGGACGCACACCTGCGTCTAATAATTTTTGCCATAAGTCCGCCGCACCATCGTTGTGTACTACGATCTCATAACCCTCTTCACCAGTGTAGCCAGTTGTTGCGATAAATAGGTCGCCAGCTTGCACACCAAAGAATGGCTTCATGCCTTCAACAGCCGCTTGTTGTTGTTCGTCTAGGATAGTGGCTGTTTTTGCTTTTGCATTTGGACCTTGTACCGCAATCATCGCGTACTCAGGACGCTCAGTGACTGTCACTTCAAAATCTGCCGCTACCGCACCGATATGTGCGAGATCTTTTTCGCGTGTTGCAGAGTTAACGACTAGGCGATATTGCGTTTCAGTGAAGAAGTAAATGATAAGGTCGTCAATTACACCGCCCTGCTCGTTTAGCATGCCTGTGTATAGCGCCTTACCAGCCACAGTAAGCTTAGCTACATCGTTTGCAACTAGCTTTTGTAAAAATGCCTTTGCGTCTACACCTTCGATATCAACAATCGTCATGTGTGAAACGTCAAACATGCCCGCGTCTTGACGCACCGCGTGGTGCTCTTCAATTTGTGAGCCATAATTGATTGGCATTTCCCAACCGTGGAAGTCTACCATTTTCGCGCCTGCTTCTAGGTGCTTCGCGTGTAGTACTGTTTTAGAAGTCATACTTATCCTTCACTTTTTTACTCAGCCACCATCGGTTGGCGCTGAGGGGGTTATTGTTATCGCGCTTACGATAACTGCACGGAATTTATGAAACGAGTTTAAAACCAGCGTCAGTGAGCGTCGTTTGCCACTTATCTAATACTGCAGCTTGCGCAATCAACTGATACTGTTGCTGTTCGTCCACCAGCAAGGTCGTAATAAATACTTCACCGCTTTGCTTGCCATAGCAGGCATTTTTATCTGAGATCCTAAGGCCTGGCGTTAATGTAAAGTCGTTAACTAAACGCTCAAACGCAAGCTCACCGCTTATGGTGGCAGCAACTAAGTCGTGACGACGTACCAGTTCAATGTCGAACTCGTCGGCATGGCTATCAATCAGTGTTGCCAGCTCAGCGGCTGCGCTTTCACTTACAACAAAACGGTAAGCCGTTTCACTAAAATAGTACACGGCGAAATTTTCGCCACTGTCTAGTTTGCCTTGAAAACCTAAGCCTGGTGCCATTAACTTATTCAAGTTAAGTGCAAGAATTTGGCTTAAGAAAGGCGTGGTCTCAAAGCCGCTGAAATCGAGTACAACAACAGCATCAGTTGGCATGTAATGGTTTTGCGCCGGAACACTGCCCTGACGGTGCTTTGCAAAGATAATTGGCGTGACGCTCATGGCACTACCTTAGTGAAATTTCGATGAGCAAAAGTATAAGGATGCGCAAACTCAACAACAAATTGTATTTACTTATCAATTGATAAATAATATTAATGTACTTGGGTTTTATAAATTGCATTTCCTTATATGAAAAACTTATCAATTGATGGATTAAGAACGCTAGTCACTGTGGTTGATGTCGGTGGATTTGCCAAGGCCGGTGAGTTGCTTGGCTTATCTCAGCCTGCTGTTAGCTTGCAAATCAAACGTTTAGAAGACATGCTAGGTTGCAAGCTGTTTAAAAAGCAAGGGCAAAGGCAGGTGTTGAATCAATATGGTGAGCTACTCTTGCCTCTAGCCAAACAGATGCTGCAGCAAAACGATGCAATTATTCAGCAATTTACCTCTGAGAGTGTGACAGGCCGAGTACGTTTAGGCATTCCAAGTGAGTTTGCAGCACGGATCTTACCTTCTATTATTGGTGATTTCGTTTCTTTATATCCTGATGTGGCGCTGGAAGTTAAATCAAGATTGAGTAAACACTTACTTTCTGTAGTAAGGCAAGACCAGTTTGATTTAGTGCTAGCGCTTAATGAAGAACTCTCATCCTCTAAATATCCAGTCTTTATGCAAGATCAATTAGTTTGGGTTGGCGATTTATCGCTTGCGCAGCATTCGGTTGTCACTTTAGTCACCGCGCCGGAGGGCTGTATTTATCGCCGCCGCGCTATCGAGGCGCTGCAGCAAGCTGGATTACAATACCGGATTGTATATAGCAACGCCGATTTAACCGGCCTTACTGCCGCTTTAAAAGAAGGGCTCGGGATCACTGTGCTGGCCAAAAGCACCGTGCCAGCAGAGCTGCCTTATCAGACCCAAACCCAAATATTACCCGAACTCGGCCAAATCGGTATCAGCCTAGTCAAAAACACCCAAGAATCCGCCCACGCGGTTGATAAACTCGCTGAGTTTATTGCATTGAGGTTAGGTTAAAATATCGCGATGTAAAATCGCTCCTACCAGCAACACAGAACTCATGTGGGAGCTGCTTTACGCGGCGAGGTTGTTGAAAAGCTCGCGGGGTGAACCCGCAGACAAAACCACTCTGTTTTGTGGGAGCCGCTTTACGCAGCGAGCTTGTCCTATACTTAAGTTAGCACTTATTAATGAACTCAAGGAGAGAGTCATGCCACATAGCTGCCGTTTAAGGAAAGGCCGAGTTTCATCAGCCGGTCAATATTATGCAATCACCATTTGCTGTAAAAACAAAATAGCTGTTTTTAATAACCTCGCAGTCAATCAAGTTGTTATTCGCGAAATTTATCACCTTGAGCAGGATAACTTTATCAAATTAATTGCCTACACACTGATGCCAGATCATTTACATCTCCTGTTTCAACTAATGGATGTGTTTTCTTTGTCTGATGCCATTCGGTCTTTAAAAGGAAGAACGGCAACTAAGCTAAGAACAATGAATATTCGGCAGCTATGGCAAAAGGGTTTTTATGACACCTGTATTTTGCATAACACTATGTTAAGAAACCAAGCAAGATACATAGTTGCAAACCCGCTTCGGGCAGGGTTGGTAAAACAGATTGGTGATTATCCTTATTGGAATTGTATTTATTTAAGCAATGGGATTGGGGATTTATAAAGTTGGTGATACCTGTTTTAGGAAAAGATCGCGATGTAAAATCGCTCCTACCAGCAATATAAAATCTCTGTGGAAGCCGCTTTACGCGGCGAGATTGTTGAAATGATCGCGATGTAAAATCGCTCCGACCAACAACATAAAACCTCTGTGGGAGACGCTTAACGCGGCGAGATTGTTAAAATATCGCGGGGTAAACCCGCTCCCACCAACAACATAAAACCTTTGCGGGAGCCGCTTTACGCGGCGATCTTTTTATTTACCGCCTATCGCTTCTTTGGCGAACAGGTGTTTGATTGGGCCGAGGTTGTCAACCAAGCTCAGGCCCACACCGCGCACTAACTTTTTAAGCGGATGGTTGCCTTCAAACAGCTCTTTAAGCCCTTGCATCATGGCAATATGCTTTTGGGCATCTGCTTTTCTGCTGCGTTCATATTGGCGCAGTATCCGTGTGCTGGCAAATTGCTCTTGCGGTGCTGATAATAGCGTGATCAGATACGCAGCGTCTTTTAGCCCTAAATTCATGCCAAGACCTGCAAGCGGGTGAATAGTATGTGCCGCATCGCCCATTAAAACGATGCGCCCTTGCACCCATTGTTTTGCATAACGCATGGTCAATGGAAAAACATGTCTTTCGCTAATCAATTCACACACACCGCACTGCATATCAATTGCAGCACTTAATGCTTTATTAAACGCCTCGACTGGCATAGCTTGTAGCTGCTTTGCTTTATCCGGTGCGGTTGACCATACAATTGAATGAGTATGTGGATCATCTAGCGGCAAAAAGGCCAGCGGTCCATCAGGGAGGAACACTTGTCTTGCTGTTGCATCATGTGGCGCTGCTGTTTTTATCGTTGCAACCAGCGCATGGTGATCATAATCCCAATACGTGATTGGCATATTAAACTGCTGGCGAATAGCCGAACGTGCACCGTCAGCCGCCACTACCAACTTGGCCATCACAGGTTCACCAGTAGCTAAGGTTAACAGCACATCGGTGTCTGTTTGGTGCAAGCTTTGGTATTTTGTGTTCCACATCAGTTTGGCCGATTGCTGTGCTTCAAGTGCTGTTAACAACGCATAGCGAATGGCGTCGTTTTCAATGATGTGACCAAGCTCAGGTAAGTCTAACGAGACATTATCAAAGGCGATTTTACCAAAGCTGTCTTTATCGCGTACATCCATACGAGTATATGCCGCGGCGCGCTGCGCTTTAATATCTGGCCACACGCCCAAGCGCTCAAATAGAGCCTGACTTGCAGCGCTTATCGCACTCACGCGTGCGCTGTATTCTTGTGCCAACGGTGTTGGTTTTTCACCATTGTCTAGCACTAGTACCGAGATATTTTGCTGCGCAAGCCCTAGCGCCAGCGTTAACCCAACACATCCACCACCAACAATACAAACTTGAACTTGTTGCATGCCAACTCCTTTATCCTTTATATCCCATCAATTGCTTGGCCAGCGGCGCTCTTGCTGTTTTGGACAGCGCCATGGTGAGTAGACCTAAACTACGGCCTAAGGCTAAGGTTCTTGATGAGTTTGAAAATAGTCGAACGAGCGCATCGGTTAATGTCATCACCGTGTTAATATCTTGCCCTCGCGCCAGTTGATAAGCACGCGTAAATTGAAAGCTTCCCCACTCTTCGGGCGCAATCGCCTGACATTGTGAGGTTAGGACTTGAATATCTCGTAGACCTAAATTAAAGCCCTGTCCTGCAATGGGATGAATGGCATGCGCCGCATTGCCAATCACCACCACGCGATGATGAGTGAGTTGCTCTACTCGCCCAAGCACTAGCGGGTAGCTTGCTCTCATACCCACTTGCACAAAGCGCCCAGCGCGATATCCAAAGGCTTGCTGCAATGCAGCTAAAAACTCGTGTGCTGTCATCGCTTCAAACTCGCTAAGATGCTCATTTGGCATACACCACACCAGCGAATAACGATTATCACTCATTGGCAGAAGTGCCATTGGGCCATGTTCAGTAAAACGCTCGAACGCCTGACCACGATGTGCCGTGTCGATTTGCACATTGGCAATCAATGCACCTTGCTCGTAGCCTATGCTATCAAAGCCGATATTGAGCTTAGCCCGCGTGGGAGATTGCGCGCCATCCGCAATAACCAGTAATCGACTTTGTAATTGCTCGCCATTATCGAGCTTCAGTTCAACCTGTTCTGGTTGTTGATGTATATGCGCCACTTGGTTTGGGCAAAACAGTGCAATATCAAGATTGCTCAACTGCTCGTGTAAAAAGCTGCCATAGGGATTGACTTCAACCACATAGCCCAACGCTTTTTGGTTGTAGTCTTCAGGATTTATCCACGCTTTACCGAAGTGACCTCTGTCAGAAACATTCACTTGTGTGATTGGCTCAACGTACTGCCACTCGGGATTAAATAGATTTAGCTCGCCCAAAAATGCGACCGACTGCGCAGCAAGCGCAATACTACGGTCGTCAAAACTTGGATGCTGTTTACCTTTTGGCGCAAAGGCTTCAATAACCGCAATCTTTGCCTGCGGAGAGACTTTTTTTATGGCGATGGCGGCGCTGGCTCCCGCCATACCTCCACCAACCACGACGACATCAAACTGTTGCACGCAAAGTGTCCACTAGTTATTCATTAATGCTTCTATTTCTGAGATGGTTTTTGGCACCAGTTCGGTTAAGTTTTCATAACCTGACTCGGTGACCAACAAATCATCTTCGATACGAATGCCAATTCCTTTATACTCATCAGGAACTTGCGCATCTTCGTCAAAATACAGGCCTGGCTCAATGGTAAGTACCATGCCAGCTTCAAACGGACGATCCGCTTCATCTAACTTGTATTCACCGACATCGTGAACATCAAGACCTAGCCAATGACCTAAACCATGCATGTAAAATGCTTTGCATGCCTGCGCTTCTACGAGTTCATTAACATCGCCCGCAAGAATGCCTAAATCCACTAACCCCTGCGTCAATACAGTCATCGCCACTTGATTCGCTTTAACTAACGTACCACCTGGTTTTACTTCACCAAAGGCCGCATTTTGCGCCGCCAATACCAACTCATAAATCTTACGCTGCGCATCAGTAAACTGGCCGTTTACTGGGAAAGTACGAGTTATATCAGCCGCATAGCCTTCAAGTTCACAACCTGAGTCGATAAGTACTAAGTCGCCGTCTTGTAGCGCATCACAGTTGTCGGTATAGTGTAAAATCGTCGCATTGATACCGCTGCCAACAATGGTGCCATAGGCTGGGTGACGCGCACCGTTCATTGCATAATGATGATGAATTTCGGCTTCAAGCTGGTATTCCGTTGCGCCCGGCTTTGCAAACTGCATCGCGCGTTTGTGCGCCTCAGCACTAATTCTGCCCGCTTCACGCATGATGGCAATTTCAGCATCCGACTTAAATAAGCGCATTTCGTGGACGAGTGGGCGAATATCTTTGATGATCTCAGGGGCGCGATAGCCCTTTTTCGGTGCGCCACGCAATGTACTTAGTAACTGCCAAACCTTATCATCAAAGGCGCTATATGTGCCTTGTCCGTAGAATAATACCTTGCGACCATTCACGAGATTTAATAGCTCGTCGTCTAAGTCACTCAGCGCAAAGGTTTGGTCAAGTTCAAGTTGCGATTTAGCTTGCTCATAGCCCATCCGGCGACCATGCCAAATCTCAGCAACCTTATCTTTATTACGACAAAACAGCGTAGACTTCGCGCTGCCGTCTCTGTCTTTCGTGAGCACCAAAACCGCATCCGGCTCTTTAAATCCCGTCAGGTAAAAAAAGTCGCTATCTTGGCGAAACGGAAATTCAGTATCGCGGCTACGGGTTAACTCGACGGCCGCAGGAATAATCGCTACGGCGTTGTTATCTAATGCCGCAATAAGACGCGCACGGCGTGCTACAAACTCGCTGTTTTTTATCATAATTAATGTATCGTCTTTGATGTGCTAACGGACTGGGGCTCTTTACCCATTTCGGCAAAGCATAACAGTGTAGAAACACGCACATATTCTACCACTTCGAGCAGTGCTTCTTTATCGTCGTTGCTGTCTTCAAAACCAGTATCAAGCTTAGTTATTTCGCTAAAATCGTTAATCACTTCTTTAACATCAGCAGATAACTTACCGTAATCTTTTTGCTTTAAACCAAAGCCCAGTAAAAAGCCTGATACCCAAGCAATCAGTGCGTTAGCTTGGTCATGTAATGACTCATCTTCTGGCGGTAAATACAGTTCAAACTGGAACTCACCGTCGTTAAAGTGCTCGGCAACTTGCTTATATAAGTCGATGCAAAATTCTCTAATTGGCGCCGAAAACTTTTGACCGTCGTTAAATACGTCGCTCAATAGTCCTAAATACTCTGAATCTTCGATATTCAGACCACAGGCCAATAGCCCAGAAATGGTGCCGTGAACTTCGGCAGGGGCAATAAACAGTTCGTGTTTTTCTAATAGCAATTGAGCTTGCTGGTAGTCTTTGAATTCGCTCATAAATACATTCCCAAGCAATTGATACTCCAATGCTACCACCGCAGCCTTTGCAACTCCAACGAATTGTATGATCAACCTCAAGGCTGCTTTAGATTTCACCAATTTGATAAAACTAATATGACGATTGAATGGGTTTGTGAGAGGTGGAGGGATTGCAGAGCAAGTCCACAATCCCGTTAAACTAGCTGGATTGGCTTTACTTACCGCTTGCGTTGATCTTGATAAGTTCAGACAACGTTTCTGGATTTTGTGCCATAGCCAAAGATAGCTGTTGCCCAAGCGCCATCATATTTTGGCTTTGCGGTACGGTCACAGAAATTGACAACGACTCCATTCCAGATACAAAACCCGTGATTGCATCTTTTAACTCTTGCGGCATCGGTGAATACATTAACTGCTGTGCTGTCACCGCTTCAAAGTCATCTTTGGTCATTCCTTGCTGTGCAAGTTCTGCTTCTATGAATTGAGGCAAGGTGCCTGCATTGTCAATATTAACAGCCAGCGATTTTAATTCGAGCGATTGCATTGCTGTCATCATTTGCGATTGTACTTGAAGCTCTTGCTCAAGGTTTGGTGTATCACCTTGAATTTTTGACGCCGCTAATGAAGCATCCATAAAGGCCTTACTATTTCCAAACGCAGCATTAAAAGAGGTTTTTACAATACCTTCTGCCGACGTTGCGAATTTCACCTCGCTGGCGCCAGATGCATCGTCATAGGCAAGACTTGTTTTTAAATGATAAGTTGCATTGACCAGCTCCGGCGACATCCCTTGGGTAAACTCCGCTGCTTCTTTTGCTAATTTTAAACCAACCAGGTCAAGTTCGGTATAAGGACTGATTTTGTCTTGCTCGTAACCGACAATATTGAGCTTATCGATGGTAAATAATGTTATTTTTTCATCGGGCTGTGAGATCGTTAAATCGGTAATTTCTACACCGCGAGAAAATAAATCAACTGAGCTATTTGCAAAACTCACAGTAAGGCCACTTTGCTGTTCAAAACTTGAGATTTGTTTGGTGATCTCTTGTTTCACTTGCTCATTTACATAATAGTTTGCGCCAACATACCCTGCGCCTGCTAACACCACAACGGCAACTGCTAATGTGGACTTATTCATATTTCACTCCATTATTTAAAAAAGTGCCTCAAGCGCTTCGCTAAGGCTAGAGACGGCAACAATTTCCATCCCTTCAATATTTTCTTTTGGTTTATTTGCTTTTGGTACAATTGCTCTTGTAAATCCATGCTTAGATGCTTCACGCAACCGCTCTTGCCCACTTGGCACAGGGCGGATCTCACCTCCTAACCCCACCTCACCAAATACCACCAGCTGCCTGTCTAAGGTTTGGTTTTTAAAGCTTGAAACCAGTGCGGCTATTAAGGCTAAATCAGCACTGGTTTCGGTCACTTTGACACCGCCTACAACGTTTACAAACACATCTTGATCCGACACCTGCAAACCACCGTGACGATGCAGTACCGCAAGTAGCATGGCTAGGCGATTTTGTTCCAAACCAACAGTGACGCGACGCGGGTTGGCGAGCTGTGAATAGTCGACTAGCGCTTGAACTTCCACAAGGAGTGGCCGCGTGCCTTCCCAAATAACCATAACTAATGAGCCTGGTGTTTGCGCTTCACCACGATTTAAGAAAATGGCCGAAGGATTGTTTACTTCCTTTAGACCTTGGCTTGTCATAGCAAACACACCTAACTCGTTTACGGCACCAAAACGGTTTTTATTGCCACGCAATGTTCTAAAGCGGCTGTCGGCACTGCCTTCCAGTAAAATAGAGCAGTCAATACAATGCTCCAGCACCTTAGGGCCGGCAAGTGTGCCATCTTTAGTTACGTGTCCCACCATGATAATGGCGACCTGATTGGTTTTGGCAAAACGCGTCAAATAGGCCGCGCTTTCACGTACTTGAGAAACCGACCCCGGTGCAGATTGAATATCACTCATATGCATTACTTGAATCGAATCGATGACCATAATGCTTGGTTTTTCACGAAGTGCGAGCTGGCAAATCGTCTCAACATTGGTTTCTGCGAGTGTTTTTAACTTATTTGTAGGCAGCCCCAATCGTGTCGCACGCATGGCAACTTGTTGCAGCGACTCTTCACCGGTGACATACAAAGTGTTCATGGTTTCGGCTAGGCGACACATGGTTTGCAGCAGCACCGTACTCTTACCAGCGCCGGGGCTACCACCGATTAATATTGCACTTCCCGGTACAACTCCACCACCAAGGACACGGTCAAACTCTTTAAAGCCAGTTGAAAATCGCGGTAACTGCTCTAGATTAACTTCATCTAAGGTTTGTACTTTAGCTTCAACAAGGCCGGCATAGCCTGACGTTGAACCGCCTTGAGGGACCGATTTTGCTGACGGAACGCGAAACTCCGTTACGGTATTCCATGCCTTACACTCCGAGCATTGGCCTTGCCAACGCGCGAATTCGGCACCACAATCGCTACATACAAATGCTGTTTTCTTTTTTGCCATAAATTACAGGTATATATCTTGCTTAAACACAATAATAGGTTAAGAATAAACTAATAAAGCGCCAATGTTGACATAATATTGGCGGTGACCCAACTGGTCACATAAAATGAGCGCGTGTAAAACTGTTTATGCCTGAAGATAGATTACAAAAATATCAAAGCTTAATTGAGGATTTAAAACTGGATCTTGGCGATCCGGCTTTTGATCGCATATTTAAGCAACGTACTGCGGACCTGTCCAAGCCGGACCAATTTCTATTAAAAATGGAAATGTCGCGGCTATCTCAGCCCGTGGCACGATTTATTGACCTCAGAGGACAAGTCGCAGGTCAAGTTAAGCCTTATGAATATGAAGGCAAACAGCACTTTATGGATGACTTAGCAATCGAAGTATTCGAGCGGGAAGTCGCAAAACACGGGGGTTATACCCTTGCAGTTTACGAATCCGTAATGAGTACCGACAATAATTATAAGGTCATGCAAAAGCAGGCCAAAGCACGCGAAGAAGAAGTAGAAAAGGACGCGGTCAATCATAATTACACTAAACTAGTCCGTTTCGCGTCGTACGAAAGCCGCTCCGAAGAGCGCATGAATTACTCCATTAAGATCACTGTGGAACTGGCAAAAAACCGCCCTAAGGTTTCCGCAACTACCTCCGATATTTCCCTCAGCGGCGCTAAAATAAAATTACCGACCAATCAACAGGTAGATCCCGGACAAATTATTTCGATCCGCTTAGTGGGTCTCGAGCAAGACTTTGAACTTGGCTTGAAAGAAGGTATTCAGTATGAAGTCGTCGCCGTAGAACCCGGCACAATTGAATACAACCAAGTTCGCTTAAAACGCACATTTATCGAGAAAAACCAAGGGTTTGATGACTTTTTAAATAGTTTTATACACGGTAACAAACGCCGCTATAAGATAAATCTCGACAACACTTTGGATGCCGTCGTTTGTAAAGGCTACGAACAGTATTATTTTCCACGCGTCTGCTCTTTGTTTGTTTTCATCAGTGAGAAACAAAAACAGCTTTATCCAAGCATGGTGCTTACCAACGAAAATAACGCCCATATCAATTACTACTTTGAAGACGAAAGAAAACAATCAGGCCTTTATTCCGTCTTCAACCAAAAACGAATGCAGCGACTACTTGCGCTTTCTGGCGCGGTAAAAGAAGCGGTATGCCATGTATTTACTCACTCAAGTCAAGGCAAAATGTACTTTTACTCAGCCTTTGACTTTGAGCTGGAAGAAATGCAGCAGCTAAACGATCTGTTCTTTGCCTTTGGCAGCCAAAAAGACAGCTGGCGCACGTTTAAAGTTCAGTTGATGCCAAGTCACCATGAAGACGCCTTTATCCCACTTTCGCTTCCTGCAAGTGCAGGTAAAAATGTCGAAAAGCTAAATAAACGCCCCACGCCAAGGGTGCAAGGCTTTATCCAAGACGTAAAATATCTCATGTTACTGACAGATATCGGTAACCCGTCAATCACTGAGCGATTCCAACGTCTGAGTTATGAACAAAGCTTAGTTAATCAATTAAAGAAGTTCGGTCACGGCAAATCAGCCACCCCCCCTCCACTTGAGGTGGTTGCGTTAGAATACGTTAACTTGCGTGCACACAGGCGCTATCTTTATAAAACCAATGTCGTCGTTCATATTGATGGTCAAGGCACTTTCAACTGTGTTACCCGTGATTTTTCTGTCATGGGTTTACAAATAGAGTGCGGCCAAGAAATGCCGCTTAATAAAGGTGACTCGATACACTTGGACTTAGTTGATTTACAAAAATTGACGAAGCAGCATAATTTAACGAATTTGCGTTATGAAGTGATGATGGTCAATAAAACTAAAACTATCATTAACTTGAAAGTCCAGAAAATAGGTCAACTCGACCATTCTGCCATGGGGTTCTTTAAAGCCCTTATTGAGAGCAATAAAGACAAGCTAGTTGCTTGTGATGAAGCACCAAAGGTGCCGGGGCTATCACTTGCACTGCGTAACATGGTGACTAAATCCGTTTGTCAGTTTCCACTTTATTTACACAAAGAGACCTCACATAATGCGGTGGGAGCAATTGGACAGGGGCTTTACCCGACATCCCTTCACCACTTATTGCATTCGTTTAGTGATAATGACGATAACACTTTGGACGCCAAGGCGATTTTCCCCGAGCGTTTCGTCGAAGAAAAGCTAACAGAAATTCTAAAGGCGAAATCGCGACAAGATAAACCGCTTAAATACTTGGTGTTTATTAAGTTCAATCCAAGCCAAACCAATCAACATGAGGCGGTTGGTGCGCAAGTTATCGCTCATGATGAGTCTATTGACAGTTTGTACTTGTATGCTAAAAAAGCACTGCGCAACGACTTACTCTTCGTCTATCAGCTCTATGTATCAAAAACCGGCCGCCCAGATATGGATTACCTTGCTAATGAGCTGCGCTATGTAAGCCACTATGCAATCCACAAAGCAAAAGACCTGGAAGAAGCGCTTTGGTCAGTAACTGGGGTGTGTGATTTGATAGACGTTACGGATTATGTGATTCGAAATATGGGCTTTGATGCGCCGCTTGTTACCAAAATGGAAGAGCAGAAAAAACGCTGGTTAGAGACCAACTTTAAACACTGATTTCAAATGCTCCCTATACGCTTACGGTATATGGAGCATTGTTATAAAGGTAGGTGTGATTTGCAGCTAGGGCTACTCCACCCAACCAAATAAGGTTAATACAGCAATAATCACGAGATAAAACAAAATATTGCGCTTCACGAGGCGCATCATACAGCTTGCTTCAAAGGTACAACCTAAAAACTGCTGTTCAATTTGCTCAGCCGCAAGTGCAGTGCTTGTGACGATTTGACGATTTGTGGTTTTAAAATCTAGTACATACTTCAACCAACTTGATGTACCTTTACTAAAGTTACCAATGATCAAAAAACCAAAGCTTGCGATCCGTGCCGGAAGCCAATTTAGCCAATAAAATAACCGGCAAAACTGCTCAAACACATGCTGTAGCGGCGGGTTTTCTTGCTCATGATGCCAATGCACAATTTGCCTTACCATCGCATATAGCACAGCACCCGGTGCGCCCAACGCCACAAACCAAAAAATAACTCCGCAGTAATGTTGAAAGTTGATCCACGAAAGCGTCTGACCAAACGTCTCGCCGCCCGGCTCATCTTCTAATTTGTCTTGCCCCATTTGCAACGCATAAAGCGTAGCCGCTTCGTTATCACCTCTGGTCAGCGCATTTAAATAGCCTTTATAAAGCTTGCGATATTTTGCACAGCCAAAACAGACTAAGAGCACACAGATATTGATTGCAAACTGCCAAAACACAAAGTCGCTTAGGCTGTATATAAAAGCAACGATCAAAGCAGGAATAACTAACCAAAGCATCACACCGAAATGCGAACCTAACATGGCATTTGGCTGAGTCCAAGATTTGGTTTTCGCGTAGTAACTTTGCAGGTAATGGTCGACTTGCCAGTAGTTCGCCCGCGCGCCAAGTCGTTCAATAATAAGCGCGATGATGATAGAAATTAAGATCATGCTTGCCTAGCTCTCATGGTTATTTAACAAGGTAAAATAATGCTGCCAATCAAATGCAGCCCCCGGATCTGTCTTTCTTCCAGGAGCAATATCATTGTGCCCTACAATACGATCATTCGTCAGCTTTGGATAGTGCTGCTGCAGCCAACGCGTTGTTTTTACTAAACTCGCATATTGTGCTTCGGTATATGGCGTGGTGTCTGTGCCCTCCATTTCAATACCAATTGCAAAGTCATTACAACGCGTTCGACCTTGCCACTGCGACACCCCTGCATGCCAAGCCCGCTCAATAAAGGGAACGTATTGGGTGATGCTACCGTCGCGACGTATAACGCAGTGCGCCGACACCCTTACTCCCTCTAAGTCAGAAAAAGTTGGATGTGCGCCGCAGTCCAACGTGCCCATAAATAAGTCTTCCACGTATGGCGTGCCAAAGCACCCTGCAGGCAGCGAGATATTGTGGATCACCAGTAAATCTATCTCGCACGCTTGTGGCCTTTCATCGTAATGCGGGGATTGCTTGTGTTTAGCAAAGGGTAGCCAATTCAAAGTATTAGTTCCAAGCCTTGGTTTGTATTCGATTATAAAGACAAAATAAGACAAAAGGTAGGGATGGGTTTATGTGTAATGTGACGATAGTACCGCGACATAAAAGACATAACAGTTCGATATCAAATTGCAGCTGGCAAACAATAACCATAGCAGCGGGTTTACCCCGCGACCTCTGTAGTAGCCATCACCCCAATCTCCACAAACAAGCCTTTGCATTTCAAACACACCGTCGCGACATAAAGTCGCTGCTACAAAAACACACAAGGGTTCAACATCAAATCACAGCAAGCAATATACACGTAGCAGCGGGTTTACCCCGCGACCTCCGTTTTAGCCATCAACTCGCTCTCTACAAACAAAGCTTTGTATTTCAAAGACCCCGTCGCGACATAAAGTCGCTGCTACGAAAATACATATTGGTTTCGACGTAAATTCACAACAAGCAACACATACACGTAGCAGCGGGTTTACCCCGCGACCTCCATTTTGGCAGTCAACTCGTTTTCTACAAGCAAAGCTTTGCACTTCAAATACTCTGTCGCGACATAAAGTCGCTGCTACAAAAACACACAAGGGTTCAACATCAAATCATAACAAGCAACACATACACGTAGCAGCGGGTTTACCCCGCGACCTCCGTTTTGGCCGTCAATTCAATTCTTTACAAACAAAGATTCGCACCTTAAATCAAACACACCGTCGCGACATAAAGTCGCTGCTACGAAAATACATATTGGTTTCGACGTAAATTCACAACAAGCAACACATACACGTAGCAGCGGGTTTACCCCGCGACCTCAGTTTTGGCCATCAACTCACTCGCTACAAACAAAGCTTCGCATTTCAAATACTCTGTCGCGACATAAAGTCGCTGCTACGAAAACACATAACCGTTAGGCATCAAATCACAGCAAGCAACGCATACACGTAGCAGCGGGTTTACCCCGCGACCTCCATTTTGGCAGTCAACTCGTTTTCTACAAGCAAAGCTTTGCACTTCAAATACTCTGTCGCGACATAAAGTCGCTGCTACAAAAACACACAAGGGTTTCGACATAAAGTCACAGCAAGCAATACATAACCGTAGCAGCGGGTTTACCCCGCGACCTCCGTTTTGGCCGTCAACTCATTCTTTACAAACACGGCTTTGTATTTCAAACACGCTGTCGCGACATAAAGTCGCTGCTACAAAAATACACATTCGTTTCTACATAAAATCACAGCAAACAACGCATACACGTAGCAGCGGGTTTACCCCGCGAAATCAAAGCCACCTCGCCAAATTTCGTGAATTCTTCTCCATCAATTGTACTCCTAGGCAAACGCGCGTAAAATTCGGACATTGCAGAAAAAATGAAAAGACAACCTATGATTGACCAAAATCTTATCAGCCAATTGGTAAAGCAGGCGCTAGACGAAGACCTTAATTATCAAACACCAAACGAAGGTGATATTACCGCAGCCCTTATCCCAGAAACGCAGCAAGCAAATGCCTATGTGATCACAAGGGAAGATTGTGTGTTCGTTGGCAAGGCGTTAATCGAGGAAGTTTTTCAGCAGGTCGACCCAAGTGTTAGCGTCAACGTACTTGTGAACGACGGCGATTTTGTTGCCGCCAACACTCGCTTGTTTACCGCTAGCGGCTCAGCAAGAGCGATTCTAACCGCTGAGCGCACGGCGCTTAATTTTGTACAAACGCTATCGGGCACGGCAACCACCACAGCAAAATATGTTGAAGTGCTGAGCGGTACGCAAACTAAACTGCTAGATACACGTAAAACCATCCCAGGATTAAGAGCGCTACAAAAATACGCCGTTAAATGTGGCGGTGGTAAAAATCATAGAATTGGTCTATTCGACGCGTATCTTATTAAAGAAAACCACATTGCCGCCTGCGGCAGTATCGCAAAAGCCGTTGCGACTGCGCGTAATAACCACCCAGACAAGCCGGTGGAAGTTGAAGTAGAAAACCTAGGCGAACTACAACAAGCCTTAGATGCTGGCAGCGATATTATTATGCTGGACAACTTCAGTGTAAGTGAAATTCAACAAGCGGTTGAAATCACGCAAGGCAAAGCCAAACTGGAAGTCTCTGGTAACATGACCATTGAAATTTTGACGACTTACGCACAAGCCGGTGTTGATTTTATTTCAAGCGGCGCACTGACCAAACATGTACAAAGCATCGACCTGTCGATGCGCTTCGAATAACTTTCGCTAAATTTAAAAAAGCGCTCTGATAGGGCTGATTGCCGGGCCCTTTCTTTTTTTATAGTGCTATCAAGTAACCAGTAAATCACTCACCTCAGTTGATTTTTCCGCTCCTTAAGATATCGGATTTTTCATTTTTAAAAAGAATACCACTTTGTACCAGCAAATAATGTTGCACTCACTCTGTAACCCTCCGTAATAGAGAAAGTTTTCTATTTCGTTGACAAACCTACTTAAAACCCGTTAAATACGACAAAAGAACTAGAGTGTAACAAGATCTTAATGTTCAGTAACGATTAATTCCGTTCGTTTTTTGAACCGATATTAGGAAAGCTTGAGCTACCGCAAGAGAATCAATAATTTATTATTAAAATTCAATTGCTGAGCTCAGCGTTTACTATTAAAGTAAATGTTAATTGTGATCGCTGAAACTAAATCGGTGCTACACTCTTAGTTGATTAGGGACCGGTCACAAATTTAACGGGCCTAGCTTGTAGGAACTTGAAGCCATCTACTGGTTTCATCCTTTGGTCACCGTTAAGTAAATTTGAGCACACCAGTTTGTTGATTCGATGGATTGGTAATTATTGCAAAGGTTTTAATAAACGCTTAACTTAAACCTATTATGGTTAAGTCACTTAAAATTTAGGAGACACATCATGACTCAAAAACAACAGGGTGGTTTTACCCTAATCGAACTAATGATTGTTATCGCAATCATCGGTATTCTTGCAGCAGTAGCTCTGCCTGCTTATCAAAACTACACCAAGAAGGCTCGTTTTACTGAAGTAGTTTTGGCGGCTGAATCGGTAAAACAGCTCGTTGATATTTGCTTCCAAACTCGTGGCGCTGGTGATTTAGCTAATTGTGATAGTGCTGCCGAAATCGGCCTTGATGCTAATGGTGCTGCTGCAGGGACTCAAGTAGCTTCAGTTGAAATAACTGATAACCCAGCAGCTCAGATTACTGCGACAGGAGCAGCCACAGTCGACGCTCGAACATTTATTCTCACACCAACAGTTGCAAATGGTTCATTGACTTGGGCACAAACTGGTGACTGTATAGCAAATGGTCTTTGCTAACAAAGCAAACTGTAATAAATACCAAGGCTATCCTTATAGCCTTGGGTATTCGTTGCTAGAAGTTATGATCACAATCGCGATTATTGCACTTTTAGCGAGTATCGCTATCCCTTTGTATGATAACAAGTTTAAGAAAGCTAGATTCGTGGAAGTTATCCTTGCAGTAGAAGCCGCTAAAAAAGGCGTAGAAACTTGCTTTGTAACTAGAGGTAATTATCAGTTAGAAAACTGTAATACCCTCAGTAAACTTGGTATTTCACCTGAATCAATTAATACATCAATACATGTTAAATCTGTTCAATTAAGCTTTGACACAACAATAAAAATTACAGGGGTTGCAAACCCCAGCGCATCGAATGGTACAAATGACAACTACATTCTTGAAGGCTCTGAAAGCAACAACACTATCATTTGGGTTCTAAATTCATCTAGTACTTGCATCGCTGAGGGCACCTGCTAAGCCATGAAATCAGATAAAAATAACGCAAACAACCTAGATACTTTTGTATGGTCCGGTGTTAATAACCGAGGAAAAAAACTTCAAGGTGAAATGACAGGTCAGAGTGTCGCGTTAGTGAAAGCTCAACTTCGCAAGCAAGGCGTTATTCCGTCAAAAGTAAAACGAAAACCAAAGCCTCTTTTTGGTTTTGGTGGCGCAAAGAAAATAACCGCCGCAGATATTGCGACTACCACAAGGCAAATTGCCACCATGTTGATGGCTGGTGTTTCTTTGGTACAAACCCTAGAGATGCTATCAAAAGGAATTAAAAATAAAAGCCTCTCAAAGCTAATTGGCCATATATGCGATGAAGTTAAAGCAGGGCAACCTCTTGCTAGGTCACTGCGTGCTCATCCTAGATATTTCGACGAACTTTATTGTGATCTTGTTCACTCCGGCGAACAATCGGGAGCACTAGATACTATTTTTGATCGAGTAGCTCTGTACAAAGAAAAATCAGAAGCACTAAAGTCTAAAATAAAAAAAGCGTTATTTTATCCAATCGCTGTTATTGCTGTGGCTTTAATTGTAACTGGTATTTTGCTTATTTTCGTTGTCCCTCAGTTTCAAGATATATTTAACGGCTTCGGTGCAGAACTCCCCGCTTTCACGCTAATGGTTATCGCAATTTCCGAATTTATGCAGGAATATTGGTGGGTATTTGTGCTTGGTATTGGCCTTTTTGGTTATACCTATAAAGAAATGCTTATTCGCAGTCCTGCGGTAAAGCATTTTAACGACCGTATGATTTTACGTTTGCCTGTTATCGGCGAGATCCTGAAAAAAGCGGCGGTGGCGCGTTATGCTCGTACGCTTTCGACCACCTTTGCAGCGGGTGTTCCCCTCGGTGATGCACTCGATTCTGCTGCTGGTGCTTCAGGCAATATTATTTATAAAAACGCAATTAAAGAAATAAAAGCAGAGGTTAACTCGGGTAACCAAATGCACTGGGCAATGCATAACACCAAAGTATTCCCTGATATGGTGGTGCAAATGGTGTCTATTGGTGAAGAATCAGGCTCTTTAGATGGTATGCTGGCAAAGGTTGCCAACATTTACGAGCAAGAGGTCGATGATGCGGTGGATGGCCTATCTAGCCTATTAGAACCATTAATTATGGTGGTACTCGGCGTACTGATCGGTGGCCTGATTATCGCCATGTACTTACCGATATTCCAACTAGGTTCAGTTATTTAATTTTGTTCACAAAATTACACTATTAAGAGGTGCAGTGCTGTGCCTCTCAATAGTGCTGTGTGGTAAACTGCAAAAACCTATACCGAGCATGCCTCGGTAATTTAAACAAAAAAATATAAGCAAGCGCCCAACTTATGCAAGATATTATCAACTTGATGCAAACCCAGCTATGGTATTGGTTACTCACCGTCGGACTCGTCAGTCTTTGCATCGGTAGCTTTCTCAATGTGGTTATTCTTCGCTTACCTAAAATGATGAAACAGAACTGGCAGTCAGAATGTCGTGTGCTGCTCGCTGATGAGCTACCAACACAAACCGATGAAGCCCCCGTATTTAATTTAGTAAAACCAAATTCTCATTGCCCGAGCTGCAAAGCGCCGATTAGAGCGTGGCAAAACATTCCACTGATCAGCTGGCTATTATTAAAAGGCAAATGCAACCACTGTGACGCGTCAATCTCGGTACGCTATCCTTTGGTAGAGCTAACAACCGCCCTACTCTCCACATGGGTTGCGTGGCATTTTGGTGCCACTTTAGAAGCCACTCTGTACATTTTGATTACTTGGGTATTAGTCGCACTTACGGTTATCGATATCGACGAAATGTTGCTGCCAGATCAGTTAACGCTACCAACCTTATGGTTAGTACTGGTTGCCAGTTGTTTTGGTATTGGCATTGAGCCCAATGATGCCATTATCGGCGCAGCCATAGGTTATTTGAGTTTATGGAGCGTGTATTGGCTCTTTAAATTACTCACAGGTAAAGAAGGCATGGGCTATGGCGACTTTAAACTGCTAGCCATCTTTGGTGCATTGATGGGCTGGCAAGCAATTCTAACCATAGTGCTACTTTCAAGCCTAGTCGGCGCAATTATTGGTAGTATCCAATTAAGTGTTCAGGGCCGAGATAAAGCCACGCCTATTCCGTTTGGCCCTTACTTAGCCATTGCAGGCTGGATCACATTAATGTACGGCGAGCAGCTGCAGCTGTGGTACATAAACTTAATAATGTAAAGTAAGACAATGCTAAAAACGAATAATTGGATTTTAGGGGTGACGGGCGGTATTGGTGCGGGTAAAACGGCCATCACTAACCACTTGCAGCAAAAAGGGATAGAGGTTGTTGACGCCGATATCGTTGCACGAGAAGTAGTCGCGCTAGGCAGTACAGGGCTACAAGCAATTACTGATGAGTTTGGCAGTGCCATTTTACAGCCGGACGGCAACTTAGATAGAGCTAAGTTAAGAGCCATTATTTTTGCTGATGCAGCTAAAAAACAGTGGCTTAATGAGCTACTTCACCCGCTTATCCGTAATGAAATACTCACGCAGTTAAACGCAGCGCAAAGCGATTACGTGGTTTTAGCGGCGCCTCTGCTGTTCGAAAATGGCTTAGAGCGGTACTGCGACGCCACTTTACTTGTTGATGTCGCTGTTGATACGCAAATCGCGAGAACAATTAGCCGTGATTCGGTAGATGCAGCGCAAGTAAACCGTATTATCGAGTCGCAGTTACCGCGCTCAGATAAACAAGCAAAAGCGGACTACATACTAGACAACGACCGACCGCTACTTGAAAGCCTGCAAGAGACAGATAGATTACACAGTGAGTTTATCAATCTAGCAAAAGTGAAAGTAAGACTAAATAATTAGGCTAGACTTGGCTGTAAAACTTAATCTACACTCACAGTGATAACTTGGCATTTTTCCAACTTAATGATAAATATTGAATATGCATTCAATGTGAAGGCAAAGAGGTACTATGGAACATCATTCCCCGCTACTGCGTAAATTTATTACATTAGGGCGAGTCACTGCTGAGCAAATAAAGTCTCGCCAGTCAGAAGCAAACACCACCGCCGAGTTAATTTGCCTAAGTTCAGGAATGAGCTCCAAAGAGCTAGCAGAAGAATGCCTAGACTTATTCAAGGTGCCCTTTTTTAATCTTGATCACTTTAACGTTAGTGAAATTCCACCGGCGCTAGTCAAAGAAAAGCTGATCCGTAAGCACCATATTTTACCGCTGGTACAAAAAGGTAGAAAACTCTATGTAGCGGCTTCCGATCCTACTGATTTTGGCGCATTTGAGAACTTTGAGTTTAGTACTGGATTACAGTGTGAAGTCTTAGTTGCCGACTATAAAAAACTCGAAGCAAAGATTGACCAGCTGTTTGATGCAACGGGCGGCCTTTCGATTTCTGAAGAAGAATTTAAAGAATTTGCCGACTTAGAAGTTGATGACGAGCCTAAGCAGCAAACCACCAATGAAGACAAAGACGATGCACCAATCATCGTTTATATCAATAAAATCTTAATGGACGCGATAAAAAAAGGCGCATCGGATCTACACTTTGAGCCCTACGAAAAAAAATACCGCGTGCGCTTTCGTATCGATGGCCTGCTGCATGAGATGGCAAGTCCACCAAACACACTGGCTACTCGCCTCGCCGCCCGTATCAAAGTGATGGCACACTTAGACATAGCGGAAAAACGCAAACCGCAAGATGGCCGTATTAAATTAAAGATCTCCGAGCGCAAAAGTATCGATTTTCGTGTGAGTACGCTGCCTACCATGTGGGGCGAGAAAATCGTAATGCGTATTCTAGACTCGTCCAGCGCTATGCTCGGCATTGACGTGCTAGGTTATGAGCCTGAGCAAAAGCAGCTTTACCTCGACGCACTAGAGCAGCCTCAGGGCATGATTTTGGTAACCGGTCCAACGGGTTCCGGTAAAACCGTGTCACTTTACACTGGCTTGAATATTCTTAATCAGCCAGAGCGCAATATCAGCACGGCTGAAGACCCTGTCGAAATAAACCTTGAGGGTATTAACCAAGTACAAATCAATACCAAAGCGGATATGACTTTCGCCAATGCCTTGAGAGCATTCTTGCGTCAGGATCCGGATGTGGTAATGGTTGGTGAGATCCGTGATCTTGAAACCGCTGAGATCTCAATAAAAGCCGCCCAAACCGGTCACTTAGTATTGAGTACACTGCACACCAATTCTGCGCCTGAAACGCTCACCCGTCTATTAAACATGGGCGTGCCGGCGTATAACGTAGCAAGCTCGGTGAGTTTGATTATCGCCCAGCGTCTCGCAAGACGCCTTTGTCCTAAATGTAAGACACCTGAAACGCTGCCGGAAGAAGCCTTGCTAGGGCAAGGCTTTACTGCAGAGCAAATTAAAGAGATTACCCTTTTTGCGCCTAAAGGCTGTGAACACTGCACCGATGGTTACAAAGGCCGTGTGGGTATTTATGAAGTGGTAAAAATCACGCCAGAGCTCTCACACCTGATCATGGAAGGGGGCAATTCTCTTGAGATTGCCGAAAAAGCAGAGCAGTTAGGTTTTGATAACCTACGTAAGTCTGGCCTGAAAAAAGCCGCCGCTGGGGTGACATCGCTTACAGAAATCAACCGCGTAACAAGTTATTAAGACTGATTGATTAAGACAAAAAGATCGCGATGTGAAATCGCGCCTACAACTAAGCTAACATCGATGTGAGAGTCGCTTTACGCGGCGAGATTGATGAAAAAACTCGCGATGTGAAATCGCTCCTACAAATCAGCTATACAAATTTTGCGGTACTTTAAGCACATTAATATGTACCGTGACTTCCTCACGATCATGATATAGGTGTTTTGCTTGGATCTCATAATCCACATTGTACTTTTGTAGCTCTTCATGGATAAGCGTAAGACATTCATACACACTGTCGAAGCGTTTTTTCATCGGTAGCTTTAAGTTAAAGATCAGCTCTCGAGCAAACGCATTCACCACCCAGTCCACCATCAGATCAGCAACACGTGTTGGCTTTTCGACCATATCACACACCAGCCAATCAATATTGCGCTTTTCTGGGCGATATTTGAATCCATCTTCACGATAGTGCTTCACTTGTCCCGTTTCCATCAGGTCATCATTCATCGGGCCATTGTCGATTGAGGCTACGAACATGCCACGGCGTACCAGCTGGTATGTCCAACCGCCGGGACAAGCACCTAAATCAACGGCTCGCATCCCAGCGCGCACACGAGTCTCTTGCTGGTCTTTAGGCACAAAGACATGGAATGCCTCGTCTAATTTTAGCGTCGAGCGGCTTGGTGCGTCCGACGGCATTCTCAGACGCGGGATCCCCATAAAAAATGGCGAATTGTTATCACTAAACGAGTAACCGACATAAGCGGTGTTATTGGCAAGGAACAATACGTGTAACACAGGCTTAGCAGGTTTTACCTCACGAGTCAGCTTATTTTGCTTCTCGAGCGCCTTAGACAAAGGGGTTGAAAACTTTTTACAGAATTTAGAAAGTTCTTTTCCTTCGTTAGTATCTGGCGTTTCAACGCGCAGCTCACCACACAAAGGAAAGCCTTCCACCGCCGCTTTTATCACGCTCACTCTGTCTTCAATCGGCATATGAGTATGTAAAGTGCCAACAAACCACTGCCTTGCAAACACCAGTTTCTTAAAGTCGATTTTCTTCGCTAAGGTCTCAGCATCATTTGGCGAAAAGCACTCAAATGTTACAAAAGCAGTATTCGGCTTAGCTTTTACGTAGCCAGCAATTCCATGCTTTGCAGCATAATGATTAATTTCGGCTGCGGCGTCACTTTCAAAACCACCGCGACAATAGATAACGATACTCGACATTAGATTCTCTAGATTAAAAGGAAGATTTAGCAGCTTGAACTATCAATAAAATCCAAGCAATTAAAAAACAGGTACCACCGATTGGGGTGATTGGCCCTAGCCATTTCATACCTGTTAAGGCAAGTAAGTACAAACTACCACTAAATAGCAATACACCAGCAATAAAGAAACCACCAGCAACTTGTACCTTGAGGCCCCATTTGATTAAAAACGCAGTGGCAATAATGGCAAGGCCGTGAGTCATTTGGTACTGCGCCGCCGTATTAAAAATACCAATGGCATAGTCGCTCAAGCGTCCTTTGAGACCGTGAGCGGCAAACGCGCCCAGTGCCACAGACAATAAACAAAACACGCTGCCAATGATCAAGTAGAGCTTAGCCATGACAGCGCTCCTTAATAAAATTCACCGCTATCACGGCGGCATTCGCGCGGCTCTCTGACTCGCTTACACCACTCACCTTACGTGGCTTAAGTGAATGGTCGCCATCTTTGAGCCATTTCACCATGACTTGCTCTGGAAAGCACATGGCATCAACCTCTGTGCGGTTGCCAAAGGTATCACGTTCGCCTTGCAAAATGAGCAGCGGGCATTTCAACTCAGGAAAATGGTCCACTCTGAGCCTTTCCGGCTTACCAGGCGGATGGAATGGATAGCCAAACGCAAGTACTCCAGCCGCCTTTACAGTGGCCTCACAGGCCAGCATAGATGCCATACGCCCGCCCATTGATTTACCACCAATAAAGAGCGGTAGACTTGGCTCTACTGCTGCCAGTACTTGCTGAAAATACGCGAGTAGCTTAGGGGCACGCTCTGGTGGACGTTTTTTCCCTTCTTGCTTAGCTTGCTGCATATATTCAAAGTCAAAGAGCCCAACTTGAACGCCCTTAGAAGCAAGCAATTTAGCCATTTCTTGCATAAAATCGCTATCGCTTCCTGCGCCTGCACCATGGGCAAAAATAAACTGTGCAACTGGGTTTTCAGCATAGTGCCATTCAATATTTACTGCGCTCATAAACTATTTAACTCTTGTTCGTGTTCTACCATACCGAGCATCCATTCTTTGAATGAAACTATTTTACCCAGCTCTGACTGCGACTCTCTAAATACCAAGTAATAGGCATTTTTACTTTCAAGGTGGTGACTAAACGGAATAACCAGTCGCCCTGCATCTATATCTGGTCTTGCCAGTACGCTATTGCCCAGCGCCACGCCTTGGCCGTGAATTGCTGCCTGTAACACCATAGAAGAGTGACTGAAGATAGGCCCGGTATTTACCGCTACATTTCTGACCCCTGCGGTTTTCATCCATGCCTTCCAAGCGCGACGCGTGGTGTCATGGAGCAAAGTATGCTGCGCTAAATCGCTTGGCTGATTGAGCGGTTTGGGGCCCGTTAACAAAAATGGGCTACATAATGGCACAAAGTACTCGGTATGTAGCTTATGGGTTTGCACCCCATTCCAGTTACCACGACCGTAGTAAATCGCGACATCAACATCATCCGTTAACGAATTATCGTCGTGATCTTGGGCTTTGATCCGTACATCGATTTCAGGGTGCAACTCATTAAAGTTACTCAGCCTTGGTACCAACCATTGAATTGCAAAGCTCGGCGTCAAACTCACCGTTAACGACCCTTTTGCGCCTCGCGCTAGGAGCTTTTCAGTCGCATCAATTAATTGTGAAAAAATATCTTTAATATCGAGGTAATAGCCCTGCCCTTCCTCGGTTAACAGTAAGGAGCGATTTTTTCGCAAAAACAGTTTTAAACCTAGATGTTCTTCTAAGATTTTAATTTGATGACTAACCGCAGCTTGAGTGACGTACAACTCCTCCGCTGCTTTGGTAAAGCTCAGGTGTCGTGCCGCCGCCTCAAAGGCTTTTAATGCATTTAATGGTGGAACTCGTCGTGACATTCATTCATGCCTATAAAAAACCCGCTAACCGCGGGCAAGTAAAATCCCCAAACAACATCTAATTATGAGGTCGCTTGGGTATAGATTATAAATCAGCTGCGCTGGTGTCCAGTGGCGCAAAACTCTTAACTAGCTCATCTACCGCTTTCATCTGTTGTAGGTAGCCTTCAAGTTTAGCCAATGGCAATGCACAAGGACCATCACACTTAGCTTCATTTGGATTCGGATGCGCTTCAATAAAGAGTCCAGCTAACCCAAGCGCCATACCGCTACGAGCAAGCTCAGCAGCCTGAGCACGGCGGCCATCGGCAGAGTCGCTACGACCACCTGGACGCTGTAGCGCATGTGTCGCATCAAAAATCACTGGAGCCATACGCTTCATGTCATCCATGCCGAGCATATCCACGATCAGGTTGTTATAACCAAAGCTACTACCGCGTTCACAGAGGATAACTTTGTCATTGCCCGCTTCATTGATCTTCTTAATGATATGACGCATTTCGTGTGGCGCTAAAAACTGTGGTTTTTTCACGTTGATCACCGCGCCAGTTTCTGCCATAGCGACAACTAAGTCAGTTTGACGGGCAAGAAATGCAGGTAATTGGATCACATCAGCAACTTCTGCTACGGGTTTTGCTTGGAATGGCTCATGTACATCGGTGATCACCGGTACATTAAAGGTCTTTTTGATTTCTTCAAAAATCTTTAAGCCTTCTTCCATACCAGGGCCACGGTAAGAGTTAATTGACGAGCGATTGGCTTTATCAAATGACGCTTTAAATACGTATGGGATCCCAAGCTTACTCGTCACTTCAACGTAATGCTCTGCGATTTGCATTGCTAAATCACGAGACTCAAGCACATTCATTCCACCGAACAGTACAAACGGCTTATCGTTTGCGACTTCTCGTCCCGCAACGTTAATAATATCTGTATTCATTTTTTATCCTTTAGCTGCCTATTACACGAAGCAATTGTCCGCATAACCAAGCCATATAAGTACCAAGGGCATAACCAAGCACCGCCAGTAATACACCTACCGGAGCAAGCGCTGGATGGAACGCCGAGGCTACCACCGGCGCAGATGCCGCACCACCAATGTTTGCTTTACTGCCAACGGCAACATAAAACACAGGTGCTTTAATTAATTTAGCAACGATAAATAACAAACCAACATGCACGGCCATCCAAATAACACCAATAACGACGTATTTAGGCGCCTCAACAATTTTAGTGATATCCATGTGTAGACCAATGGTTGCTACTAAAATATATAAAAAGCTTGAGCCAATTTTTGACGCGCCAACCGCTTCATATTGACGTGCTTTGGTAAACGAAAGTGCCAGACCTATGGTCGTAACGAGGACTATGATCCAAAACAGTTTGCTGTGAAGAGAGAACTTCTTCAGCTCTGGGTAGTTACTACTAAAAAATGGCACCAGTAAGTCCGCAGCAAAATGCGCAAGCCCCGTTGCACCAAAAGCAAAACCAACCAAGATCATCAAATCTTTGAGCTCGGGTTTTCTTGCGTGCTCTGCTTCAAATGCTTGTACTTTGTCAATTAGGCGATTGATTGAAGAAGTATCCGCCCCTGTTCGCGCATCAATTTCTTTATTGCGCGCCGCCATATAGAGCAAGCACGCCATCCACAAGTTTGCGACAACAATATCAACCGTTACCATGATGGTGAAAATTTCTCCACCTGCGCCGTAAATCTCTTTCATCGCCACCATATTGGCACCACCACCAATCCAGCTTCCTGCAAGCGCGGCCATACCACGCCATACGGCTTCTGGACCAGTTACGCCAAGTAGCTCAGGCATAAAGGTAGCAGTAAGTAAAAGCGCAATTGGGCCACCAATCACCACACCCACCGTTCCCGTTAGGAACATGATAATTGCCTTTTTACCCAAAGCCGCTATCGATTTTAGGTCAATACTTAGTGTCAATAGCACCAAACAAGCGGGTAACAGATAATACTTTGCTACCGTGTAAACATCGTTATTGTTGCCATCTACGATACCAAAGGTATTTAACAGCGATGGTAAGAAATAACACATCAACAGCGCTGGCACGTACTTGTAAAACTTTGCCCAAACTCCGCTTTTTTGACTCGATGTGTAAAAAACAAATCCCAGAATAACGGCCAATAGGCCCATAATTACCGCGTTATTGGTAACGAGCGCAGCGCTTTGCTCCATAAATCCTCGCTGTTATTATTTTTTATATCACTATTTTTAATGCAAAATATTATTATGATCGGCCAACTCTTTGATCTGATGCTGGATCACTTCAATGGTTGGGTCGTCCGGACATTCATCAACAAAAAATTGTAAGTCGTCTTTTGCCATCTTCGGACAATTTAATTGGTTGAGTAGATAACCTCTATCACGACGTTCATAAGGATCATCGCCTAAGATATCCATCAATTGCTCGACGCAACTTAACGCGTGACCAAACTTTTCTGCCGCAATAAACGCCCACTTTTGCTGAGACAAATAAAGCTTTAACGACTCTTCGTTAAAAATAAGCTCCATCGGCTCTTGGTCTTTTTCTTGCTCTTTGTCTTGATTGTTTTCGTTTTCTGGAATTATGTACCAACTTTGGTGGCCTGAACTTGGCTCAATGACATAACCTTCTTCTTCGCTAAAAGCGACGTGTACGACAATCTCCCCTTGGCTTAGGGCGAGACTGGCCTCTAATTTCGCTCGTTCAAGCAGATGCACTAAGACAAGACCCAGTGCGGTATTGGTACCACTGCGCATAGAAAGTGCGTAACAAACGCTATTGAGCTTATATTCAGGCACCTTTTGACTGCTACCACTGAATAGCCACAAGGTATAAAAAGCGTCTAAGATTTCATCCAAACATTTATGATTGTTTGTATGCTTATGGCGAATTTCATCCACGGCAAATTCAAGCTCCGCTAACTGACACAAAGTTTCATTGGTGTCAGCTTGTGCATCCCAACTTTGCTCAGCCTTGATACAACGGATCAACGGCGGATAGGAAAATGCATCTGTATTGTCATCGAGAGATAAGTCATTCTCATCTAACCAGATATCATTCTTCATAGAATTCGGTTTCTCTTGAATTGCTTTCATTTAGAACGACTAGTTTACCACTTTTTGTCATATTCCCAAGGGGGGAAATTTAGTAATACCAATCTATCGTTCGCTGAAATAGTAAAAATGTTTACTTATTATGGAGATATAGAAGCGCTCGGTGATAAGCCAAGCGCCAATTGAAATGGTTAAGCAAAGAAGCCTTGTTTGCTTACGGCGAGGTGCGCGATGGCCATTAGTACCAATGTTGCAGCGCCTAGCGCCAAATATTTGGTCTTTTTAACACTTGCTTTTGCAATTACAAAACCCAGCGCAATATAACCAAACACCAATACGATTTTTTGTAGCAGCCAAGGTTGTTGTGCAGGATTGAGCCCCGCCGTTACCGCTAAAATAACCGCTGTAACTAACAACAAAGTGTCTACACTGTGGCTGGTAATAAACACGCCTTTGTTTGTTGCTAATTTACCAGAGCCCAAACGCGAAAACGCGCGAGTGTAAAAAAGCACTATGCTCAATACCACAAATAGTAAGTGCGTATGTTTTAACGCCATGTAATCCATATTATTCTCTAATCAGGGAAACGTTGTAGGATCAATTCTAACTCATTAATACAACGGTTGAATACATCCACGAGTTTGGGGTCAAAGTGTTTTCCCTTTTGCGCAGTAATCTCTTTTTGCGCTTCTTCTTGGCTCCATGCCTCTTTGTAGCAACGTTTATGGCGTAATGCATCATACACATCAGCTAGCGCTACGATGCGACCATAAAGGTGTATTTCATCGCCTTTTTTACCTTTCGGATAACCGCTGCCATCCCATTTTTCATGGTGGTCTCGAGCGATTAGTGCGCCCGCACTGACAATCTCACGGCGAGAATCTTTTAACAAGTCAAAGCCTTTGTCTGTATGGGTTTGCATGACTTTCCACTCTTCGTCATCCAGCTTGCTAGGCTTATTTAAAATCGCGTCAGGAATTCCAACTTTACCCACATCGTGCAGTGGTGACGCCATTTTCACCAGCTCTGCTTCTTTATCAGAAAGACCCATTTCTTTGGCAAGCGTATGACAAAGATATGCCACCCGCTTCACATGATTGCCGGTATTGGTGGAATGAAGCTCAAGCGCTTCACTTAAACGGATCACCAGTTCTTGCTGGGTATCTTCAATCTCGGCTTGTAGCTGTACATTTTCGTACGCCAATTGCATATTTTGAGCAAAAATATCAATTAAATGACGCTGAGTTTCGGTTAAGAATTCAGGAATACCAGACACAAATAGCATTGAGGCGTGGTTATAGTCACTGGAGCAATAGGCGAATAGGTAATTGTCTTTATATACAATGTCTTTATCTTGTAGTGCTTTTAAGCAAGCATCCATTTGGTCGCTGCTAAGCACTTCAGAAATCGGCTTACCTTCGCTACTTTCAAACTCTCCACGCCCTGCAAATACAACCAGTTGATCGTTCGTTTGACCAGCTTCTTTACCCGCCGCAAGTGACGTTGCATACATGGCTTGGTCGACCGTGCCTATCAGCGAAGTAAGTTGCTGTAACACGCCCTCGATAAAACTCTCTATTGAGTGAGTAGCAAAAATATCACGGGAGGCTTTAATGATTTTCTCAAGCCCTTGTCTTGATTGATCGATGGCGAGAATGTCGCGATATGAACGTAAACTCGACATGACCACAGTAAAGAGCTTTTGCGCGGTGAGTTCTGTTTTTGACTTATAGTCGTTGATATCGTAGTTCACGATAACTTGGCGCTCAGGCGCTTGACCCGGCTGACCAGTTCTTAAAATGATACGGATATGGTTGTTTTTGGCGGTTTCACGAATGTATTTTGCAACCTGCAAACCAGCATCGTCGGTTTCCATGACAACATCTAGTAACACCACCGCAGCATCGGGATTGGCATCGACGATTTTCTTTGCTTCTTCACCCGAATAAGCGCTAATAAATTCCAGACGCTTTTTTTGAAACTCAAAGTCACTCAGTGCTAATTTTGTCACTGCATGCACTTCGGGCTCATCATCGACAATAATAACCTTCCAAGTGCCTACTTTTTCAGGTTCAACTACGTCAGCGGGTTCGTCTGAAAACAAAAAATCATCCATATTGCGGATCCTATTGAAGCGCCTAACTTTCGTGTGAGTTCATGACTTTACGGCAACATTGCCAACGTCACTCTATCACACCCTGCCATATCTTTTATTGTAAGTATATTAATATACGCCATTTCTGCAAAAAACTGTTGGATCTTATCTGCTTGCTCAAAGCCATGTTCAAGTAGCAAATATCCCCCTGAGTTCAGATGTAGCTTAGCCGTCCTGATAATATGAAAAATATCCGCATAGCCATGGTCATCCGCGACCAGCGCACTGAGCGGTTCAAATCTCACATCTCCTTGTGATAAGTGGTGATCGGCTTCATCAATATAAGGCGGATTACTCACAATCAAATCAAACTGTTGCTCTGCAACTGCGCTAAACCAATCACTTTGCAAAATCGACACGTTCTTAAAGCCCAACTGAGATTGATTAGACTTTGCAAGCGCCACGGCGTCTGCTGAAGCATCTACTGCGGTGATTTGCCAAGCTGGATATTCACTCGCCAACGCCAGTGCAATTGCGCCAGTACCTGTGCCTAAGTCTAGCACCTGAGCGTCATTTGGCATGCTGAGAGTTAAAACATGCTCAACCAGAGTTTCAGTATCAGGCCTTGGAATAAGCGTGCTGTTGTTAACTTTTAAAGGCAGGCTCCAGAATTCTCTTTGACCTGTGATGTGTGCCACGGGTTCTCCTGTAACACGGCGTGCGATACATTCTTCGAATTGCTGCTGCTCTAGTGCAGAAAGCTCAGCTTCGGGCCAAGTAAAGAGATAAGTGCGGTTTTTATCGATAACATGGAGTAATAACACTTCGCTATCGAGCTTTGCTGACTCGGAGTGTGGTAACAGCTCAGAGGTTGCCCAAGCAACGGCTTGGGCAATGTTAAGTGTTGGCATTAATCGCTTTCGCTCATTGCTGCTAGTAGATCAGCCTGGTATTCAATAACCAGTGGATCGATAACAGCACCCAGCTCACCGGAGATCACTTCATTAAGGCGATAAAGTGTCAGGTTGATACGGTGATCGGTAATACGGCCCTGCGGGAAGTTGTAAGTACGAATACGCTCAGAGCGGTCCCCGCTACCTACTAGATTACGACGTTCGGAGGCTTCTGCCGCTGCACGTTTTTCATCTTCTGCTTGCTGTAAACGCGCGCTTAGTACAGACAACGCTTTCGCTCTGTTTTTATGTTGTGAACGTTCGTCCTGACATTCAACCACAACGCCTGTCGGCAAGTGAGTGATACGAATAGCGGAATCAGTTTTGTTTACGTGCTGACCACCGGCACCTGATGCACGGAAAGTATCCACTTTTAGATCAGATGGATTAATTTCGATTGCTTCTGCCTCTGGGATCTCTGCCATCACAGCAACCGTACACGCGGAGGTGTGAACACGGCCTTGAGATTCGGTTTCAGGCACACGTTGTACACGGTGAGCGCCAGATTCAAACTTAAGCTTGCCATAGACACCGTCGCCACTAATGTTAGCGATAACTTCTTTATAGCCACCGTGCTCGCCTTCGTTAGCACTCACGATTTCAACACGCCACTTTTGCGTTTCTGCATAGCGGCTATACATACGGAATAAATCGCCAGCGAAAATCGCGGCTTCATCACCACCGGTTCCCGCACGCACTTCCAAGAATACGTTGTTATTGTCTTTTGGATCTTTGGGCAACATCAATACTTGAAGGTCATCTTCAAGCGCAGCAATGGCAGCTTTTGCTTCTTTATACTCTTCCTGTGCCATTTCACGCATGTCTGGATCTGAGTCTTTTAGCATTTCTTCAGCAGTTGCGACGTCTTCCTGAGCCTGTTGGTAGGCTGTAAACGCTTTAACTACGTCTTCCAATTCTGAAAACTCTTTTGACAAGGCGCGAAAGCGGTTCTGATCGCTAATCACCTCAGGCGAGCTTAGCATCGCTTGAACTTCTTCATAGCGCTCTACTAAGGTTTCTAACTTACGATATACAGACTCTTTCATTTACACGTTATTCCTGCTCAATACCTAATGTTTGCTTGAGTTGCGCTAACTTATCTATATCGCCTTCTTTCGCAGCCTCTTGAATGGCGCGTGTTGGTGCGTGTGTTAGTCGATTACTCAGCTTATTTGCTAATTCAATAATAATTTTATCTGCTTCTTTGCCCGATTGTAGCTGATTTAGTGCTTTATCCACGAGCTCATTTTTAATTTCTTGCGCGCTTTGGCGATACTGCCTAATCACATCCACTGAATGCAGCGAACGTTGCCACTCGGAAAACTCTTGCGTGCGAACATCAATGATCTGCTGCGCTTCAATGGCCGCTTGCTCACGACTGGCCAAGTTTTCATTGACTATCGCCTGAAGATCATCAACTGAATAAAGATAAGCAGCATCCAACTCTGACACTTGGCTTTCGATATCGCGAGGCACCGCGATATCGATAAATAACATTGGTTTATGGCGACGTTTTTTAAGCGCTTGCTCGACCACTCCCTTACCGATAATTGGTAAGGTGCTCGCAGTTGAACTAATAACAATGTCTGCACTTGGTAGCGCATCTGGCAACTGTGCCAGTGAAATAACACTGCCGCCAACTTCTTTCGCTAGGTTTTGTGCGCGCTCAATTGTGCGGTTCGCGACTGTGATTGACTTTGGATTATGCTGCGATAAGTGTTTAGCAACTAACTCAATTGTTTCACCGGCACCAATTAACAAGACCTGAGTTTTATCCAATTGACCATAAATATGCTTTGCCAAATTAACAGCGGCATATGCCACTGAGACTGCACTTGCACCAATATCGGTTTCGGTGCGCACTTGCTTAGCTACCGAAAAAGTCTTTTGGAATAAGCGCTCAAATGTTGGCTGAATTGCATGGTGTTGTTTGGCCGTACTAAAAGCTTGTTTAATTTGCCCAAGAATTTGTGGCTCACCTAAAACCAATGAATCAAGACCGCAGGCAACTCGCATTAAATGGTTCACCGCATCCTGATTCATATGCACATAGACATTTTCTGTTAAGTCTCGTTGCTCTATGTTATGAAAATCTGACAACCAACCGAGTAGTGCTTGGGGATCAGCAGACTCAAGGCTACAATAGATCTCGGTTCGATTGCAGGTCGACACAATCACAGATTCTTTAAACTGCGAAGAATGTTGGAGTTGGTGCAATGCTTCTGTAAGCTGTTCTGGAGAAAACGCCACTTTTTCACGTAATTCTACAGACGCGGTTTTGTGATTGATACCAAGTGCGATGATGGTCATAGATGCCAGTATTGCTCGAGCCCTGCTTTAAAGCCGGCAATTTTACCAAAAATCAATCGAATATGGAAAGTAAGGAAAGGCCTTTGAGACAACTTCATTTGATTTTACTCATATTTTTATTAATTTTAACCGGTTGTGCGCAACAATTACCTCAGCAAAACGTAGCACAAGACTGGCAATCTAGGCTAAAACAACAAAAAAATTGGCAAGCGAGAGGTAAACTTGCATTTATTGCCCCTGACAATCGTCAATCAGCTAACTTTAATTGGTATTTAAAAGAAGACAAACAAAATCTGATCTTAACCAGTTTTGTTGGCACCCGCATATTCGAACTAGAAGAACTAGACACACATTCGGAGCTGACCTTTGAAGACAATGTCCATAAAGGCATGGATAGTAGCGATCTGGTTAAGCGTTTAAGTGGTCTATCTCTTCCGGTAAATCAAGCCCCTCAGTGGCTAACGGGCTTAGTTGAAGCACCAGCCAGCGAACTTGATGACCTTGGCAGAATAAGCAATGCACAGTGGCAAAGCCCATCTGGTCGAGTGTGGCAAATCATCTATCAACAATATAAAATGCAAGATGGAATGTGGCTGCCTAGCCGCATGAAACTCTCATCGACCAATATTGAGGTCAAAGTATTAATCACTTCATGGCAGTTTAAATGAAGACATTGACGCTAAGCGCACCGGCAAAATTAAATCTTTTTTTGCATATCAATGGCCGTCGAGAAGACGGCTACCATGAACTAGAAACTTTATTTACTTTCTTAGATTTTGGTGATGAATTAGCATTTACGCTAACCAGTAACCAGCAACAAATCGTTATTTGTGGTGACACCGCAGGTATTCCACTCGCAGATAACCTCATTTATAAAGCCGCCAAAATTCTTGAGCCCTATAAAAAAATTGCGGCTGGTGTCGACATTCACTTAAATAAACAGCTTCCCATGGGTGGAGGTGTTGGTGGTGGTTCATCCGATGCTGCCACGACTTTATTGGCACTCAATACGCTGTGGCAATGTCAGCTTACTATCCCAGAACTTGCAAAACTCGGTCTCCAGCTAGGCGCCGATGTGCCTGTTTTTGTTGAAGGTAAAACAGCTGTAGCCCACGGCGTTGGCGAGCAACTTGAGCCAATTGACATTGCCCAAAAATGGTATTTGGTGGTTGCCCCACCCGTTCATGTCAGCACCGCGTTAGTCTTTACTCACCCAGATTTACCGCGCAATACGCCTAAGCTAAAAAGTGGTTGGAAACTCTCGGATACGGGCAACGACTGTCAAACTCTTGTCAAAAAGCTTTACCCCGAGGTTGAAAAGACCCTCGCGTGGTTGCTAAAATATGCACCAACCAAAATGACTGGTACTGGAGCTTGTTGTTTCGCGGAGTTTGAAAATCGTGAGGCAGCGCTGCGTGTGCTCGAAACTCTACCTTCATCTTGGCAGGGCTTTATTGCCCAAAATACAAGTGAGTCAATTTGTCATCGACAATTGCGCGCTTGGCAAAACTAGAAGTAAATTGTTTAAGTTAGCTTGTTTTGACTTTTTTATTTCATGGTCATTGCATGTTAGTCCAAAAAATTCAGTGCCTGAGGAACCCTACCGTGCCCGACATGAAGCTCTTCGCTGGTAACGCAACACCTGAGCTAGCTCAAAAAGTTGCAAAACGTTTGTTTATTGAGTTAGGTGATGCCGTTGTTGGCCGTTTTAGCGACGGTGAAATTAGCGTTCAAATCAACGAAAACGTTCGTGGTTCAGATGTATTCATCATCCAATCAACATGTGCTCCTACAAATGATAATTTAATGGAGTTAATCGTCATGGTTGATGCGCTACGTCGTGCATCTGCTGGTCGTATCACAGCCGTTATTCCTTATTTCGGTTACGCACGTCAAGACCGCCGTGTGCGCTCTGCTCGTGTTCCAATTACTGCTAAAGTTGTTGCAGACTTCCTTTCAAGCGTAGGTGTTGACCGTGTTCTTACCGTTGACCTACACGCAGAACAAATCCAAGGCTTCTTCGACGTACCTGTTGACAATGTATTCGGTAGCCCAGTGCTAATCGAAGACATGAAAGAGCGTAAGTTCGAAGATGTAGTAGTAGTTTCACCTGATATCGGTGGTGTGGTTCGTGCTCGTGCGATTGCAAAACTGTTAGATGATAAAGACCTAGCGATCATTGATAAGCGTCGTCCACAGGCTAACGTTTCTCAAGTTATGCACATCATTGGTGATGTTGCTGGTCGTGACTGTATCATTGTCGATGACATGATAGATACAGGCGGTACTTTATGTAAAGCAGCAGCGGCACTTAAAGAGCACGGTGCAAAACGCGTATTCGCTTACGCAACCCACCCAGTACTTTCGGGCAATGCTGCGGAAAATCTACGCAACTCAGTTATCGATGAAGTTATCGTGACTGATTCAATTCCACTTTCTGATGAATTGAAAGCGCTTGATAACATCAAAGTACTAACACTTGCGGATATGATGGCCGAAACTATCCGCCGTATCAGCAACGAAGAGTCAATCTCTGCGATGTTTCAACACTAATCGGCACCAAAACTGATTAGCCAAAAAGCACCTCTGGTGCTTTTTTTGTTTTATAGGTTTCATTGCAAGTGCGTTAGTGGTATATTGGCGCGCCTTTTTTAGGCAGGGAGCTTGGTCGCGAGCTCTCTGACACATTAACTTAAATTATTTTGGAGACATCCATGTCTGTATATAAATTAGACGCTGAAGTACGTTCTGACCTAGGTACTGGTGCGAGCCGCCGCCTACGTCGCGCTGACAAAGTTCCTGCAATCCTATACGGTGCTGGTAAAGATGCAGTTTCACTAACTCTTGATCACAACAAAGTATTGAAAGCGCAAGAAGACGAAGGTTTCTACACTCACATCCTAACGCTAAACATTGGCGGTGAGTCTGTTGAAGCAATTCTTAAAGATATGCAACGTCACCCGTACAAGCCTAAGATCACTCACTTAGACTTCCAACGCGTTGATGCTTCTCAAAAGCTTCACACTAAAGTTCCTGTTCACTTCATCAACGAAGAGAAAGCAACGAAAGGTGGCAACACTATCGTTCACCAACTAACTGAAATTGAAATCACTTGTCTTCCAGCAAGACTTCCTGAGTTCATCGAAGTTGACGTAGCGACACTAGCTGTTGGCGCAACTCTACACCTATCTGATATCAAGCTTCCAGCTGGCGTTGTTTCAGTTGAACTTGCTAAAGGTGCAGATCACGACCAAGCGGTTGTTTCAGTAAACGCTCCTAAAGCAGCTCCTGCTGAAGAGTCTGCTGAAGACGCAGCTGAGTAATTGTTCAGGTGTTAACACCTTGAATAATATTCAAATGCTTGTGGGCCTGGCTAATCCAGGCCCCGAATACGCAAACACCCGTCATAACGCTGGCGCTTGGTTTATCGAAGAACTAGCCAGAAGATACAATTGCCTCCTAAAACCAGACGCTAAACATCACGGCCTCACCGGCAAAGTGCTCATCAATAATCAAGAGTTTAAATTGCTGATCCCTACGACTTATATGAACTTAAGTGGTAAAGCGGTCGCGAGTCTTGCCAATTTTTATAAAATCCCCGTCGAGAGTATTCTTGTTGCTCACGATGAAATGGATTTAGAACCCGGTATCGCCAAACTCAAAAAAGGTGGTGGTCACGGCGGTCACAATGGCTTAAAAGACATAATCGCTAAAATGGCAAATAACAAAGAATTTATGCGATTGCGCGTTGGTATTGGTCACCCAGGACACAGAGACAAAGTCACGGGCTGGGTTTTAGGCAAAGCACCACAAGCTGATCAAGAGAAAATTGATGCCGCTGTGGATGAAGCAGTCCGATGTATGGAAATACTCGCAAAAGACGGTGTGTTAAAAGCGCAAAATCGACTACATTCATTTAAACCGTAACAGTTCACTGCTGCGATTGATTGAGTAATACCTAAGCTTCTCGTTCGCCATGATGCGTGCTTGAGATAATACGGTAGAAATTTAGGAATAAACACTATGGGTTTTAAATGTGGCATTGTTGGTTTACCTAACGTAGGTAAATCTACTTTATTTAATGCGTTGACTAAAGCGGGCATTGAGGCCGCAAACTTTCCTTTCTGTACTATCGAACCGAATACCGGTGTAGTACCAGTACCAGATGCTCGTCTTGACCAGCTAGCTGAAATTGTAAACCCTCAGCGTACTATCCCAACTTCAATGGAGTTTGTGGATATTGCCGGTTTGGTAAAAGGCGCATCGAAAGGTGAAGGTTTAGGTAACCAATTTTTGGCAAACATCCGTGAAACGGATGCTATCGGTCACGTAGTTCGCTGTTTTGAAAATGAAAATATCGTTCACGTTGCTGGTCAAATCGATCCTGCTGAAGACATTGATGTTATCAACACTGAACTAGTACTTGCAGACATGGATACTGCTGATCGCGCAGTTTTACGTAACGCGAAGAAAGCGAAAGGCGGCGATAAAGACGCGAAATTTGAACTCGTTGTACTTGAAAAAGTGAAAGCGCACTTGGACGAAGGCTTAACGCTTCGCTCACTTGAGCTAAATAAAGAAGAAGCGGCAGCAATAAGCTACCTAAACTTCTTAACGATTAAGCCAACCATGTACATCGCCAATGTTAATGAAGATGGCTTTGAAAACAACCCATTCCTAGACAAAGTACGTGAAATTGCAGCTGCAGAAGACGCGGTTGTGATCCCTGTATGTGCAGCAATTGAGGCTGAACTTTCTGAACTTGAAGAAGAAGATAAGAAAGAGTTTATGGATGACTTAGGCTTAGAAGAACCGGGCCTGAACCGCGTGATCCGTGGTGGTTATGAGTTGTTGAAACTGCAAACTTACTTTACAGCTGGCGTAAAAGAAGTACGTGCATGGACTATCCCTGTTGGCGCAACAGCACCACAAGCTGCAGGTAAAATCCACACAGATTTTGAGCGTGGTTTTATTCGTGCACAGACTATCGGCTTTGATGATTATATCGAGTTCCGTGGTGAATCTGGTGCAAAAGACGCAGGTAAAATGCGTCAAGAAGGTAAAGAATACATCGTAAAAGACGGCGATGTAATGAACTTCTTATTTAATGTGTAACCATAGTTACTACACGCTAATTAAATAAAAGGAGCTTCGGCTCCTTTTTAGTTTTATCAACTCTGCTTTTTAATCAAATAAGTACCTTGTTCTTAAGAGTAAGTTATAGACTCCAAAGGAATAAAAGTTCACAGGTTTTGTTAAAAATTTGCAATTGCCCCGCATGATTTGATATAAAAACAGGCCGTTTCGCTTAATTTATCTGCAAACAAACTGTGTTAGCAGATTTTTTGCAAAAAAGGTGTTGACGGCTTGGGGGCATATACGCATAATACGCCCCGCATCAGCGATGATGAGAAGTTAAAGAGATGGCTATGTAGCTCAGCTGGTTAGAGCACATCACTCATAATGATGGGGTCCCCTGTTCAAATCAGGGCATAGCCACCATGCTTTAACTACTACCAAAACTCATCGATTAGTTGTTGCAAAAAATATGCGGAAGTGACGGAATTGGCAGTTGTCTTGATAAAGACGCTGGATTTAGGTTCCAATAACTAATGCAAAAAGATGTGCGGAAGTGGCGGAATTGGTAGACGCGCTGGATTTAGGTTCCAGTATCTTCGGATGTGAGAGTTCAAGTCTCTCTTTCCGCACCATGTTCTTTTAAATCAGAACTCAAAAAGATTTTACTTCGTTGGAGTATCGCCAAGCGGTAAGGCAGAGAAGAGAGAGGTTTTGATCCCTCACTCATCCACCCCCAGATTCAAATCCTGGGTTCAACAGTTTAAGTTAGATTTGAGTTTCGTTGGAGTATCGCCAAGCGGTAAGGCAGCGGGTTTTGATCCCGCCATTCCCAGGTTCAAATCCTGGTACTCCAGCCAACTTTCTGAAGTTGAGGAATTAGCAGATGTCTTGAAATAGACGCTGAATTTAGATTCCAAATACTCCAGATAATATATGCGGAAGTGACGGAATTGGCTGTTGTCTTGATATAGACGCTGGATTTAGGTTCCAATAACTAATGCTAAAAGATGTGCGGAAGTGGCGGAATTGGTAGACGCGCTGGATTTAGGTTCCAGTATCTTCGGATGTGAGAGTTCAAGTCTCTCTTTCCGCACCATGTTCTTTTAAATCAGAACTCAAAAAGATTTTATTTCGTTGGAGTATCGCCAAGCGGTAAGGCAGCGGGTTTTGATCCCGCCATTCCCAGGTTCAAATCCTGGTACTCCAGCCAATGGCTATGTAGCTCAGCTGGTTAGAGCACATCACTCATAATGATGGGGTCCCCTGTTCAAATCAGGGCATAGCCACCATTTACAAATGCGGAAGTTTTGGAATTGCTCGATGTCTTGATATAGACGCTGGATTTAGGTTCCAATAACTAATGCCAAATGATATGCGGAAGTGGCGGAATTGGTAGACGCGCTGGATTTAGGTTCCAGTATCTTCGGATGTGAGAGTTCAAGTCTCTCTTTCCGCACCATGTTCTCGATTGGAACTAAAACAATCAAATTTTCGTTGGAGTATCGCCAAGCGGTAAGGCAGCGGGTTTTGATCCCGCCATTCCCAGGTTCAAATCCTGGTACTCCAGCCATCTCTTTTTGAGATGCTAGCTACAAATAAAATTTCTACTGTGCGGAAGTGGCGGAATTGGTAGACGCGCTGGATTTAGGTTCCAGTATCTTCGGATGTGAGAGTTCAAGTCTCTCTTTCCGCACCATGTTCTTTCAAGTAGAACTCAAACTCTTGAACTTACCTCTATTGCTGGGTATCGTCTCGACACGAAGTGGAAGCGGTAAGGTAGCCTAACTCAAATCTGGGCTTAAATAAGATTTGAACTTACCTCTATTGCTGGGTATCGTCTCGACACGAAGTGGAAGCGGTAAGGTAGCCTAACTCAAATCTGGGCTAAATAAGGTTTGAACTTACCTCTATTGCTGGAGTATCGCCAAGCGGTAAGGCAGCGGGTTTTGATCCCGCCATTCCCAGGTTCAAATCCTGGTACTCCAGCCATCTCTTTTTGAGATGTTAGCTAAAAACAAAATTTCTACTGTGCGGAAGTGGCGGAATTGGTAGACGCGCTGGATTTAGGTTCCAGTATCTTCGGATGTGAGAGTTCAAGTCTCTCTTTCCGCACCATTTAGTAACAATTTCTTTCCTCTTTATTCATTCCTAGCTCATTTTACTAATGCTACTTTCAAACTTTCTTCACATTAGGAAAGAAAGTGCTAAAGTTTTTATTTCTTTTATTCTCATTAATCATTTTAAGTATACCTAGCTTTGTAGAAGCAAAGGCTAGTTCAATTTGCTCTCCATCACACATAGAAATAGCACTTCAGCATTTTAGCTACTGTCAGTCCTCAGAGCAGGCAAATAAAGTTTCATTCCAAACTTTTACTAACGATACCTACTCAGTTGTGATTAACGACAACTCTTCTGAACTATCGTTAAGCTGGATAACTGGCGCTACCGCACTTGCTGGTCTACCTAACAAGTATGATTTAACACCTCTTGAGTTTATGACACGAGCTTTCAATGGCACGTTTGATATACAGAGTGAAGACATGCAGAAAGTCAGTGCTGAACTTGGCGTTATAGACGAAGCAAATGTGTTTACCGCTACTCACGGAGCAAAACATATTTTTTCTTCTATCAGACCTTCAGGAGTTCAAACTGCTTACATTTTGCAGCCCAACAGTGATTGGTTATTAAGGCTAGATGGAAAATTTGATATTAATACATTGATGTATGTGGTCGATAAGCTAACACTGATGAGATAATCTCGGCACTAAATAATGAAGCGTGCAGTAATACCAATTTATCCTAATACTTGCTCCATCAAAAAGATCACTTAATTAAGTAAATTGGTGTAACACGCTCAGTGTAGAGAACAAAGATTAAAAACCAACTCCTCCCATGGCGTGCTTAAGCACTTCTTTTTTTAACGGCCCAGCTTTATTCGCCACATTCAGCGCCAGATTTCTCAAATGCTTTAACGGTGTTACTTGATTCGAAAAGCCAAAATAACACGCATCCATCATACTCATCATCAAGAGGTTGTCTTTCCTACGCTTTGACTCGTAATGATGTAGTGCGCTGCGGTCACCAATATCTTCTTTTGACTCAATCGCTTTAGCAAGCGCCGCTACGTCTTTAAAGCCAAGGTTTACTCCCTGCCCTGCTAACGGGTTAATGGTATGAGCTGCATCTCCTACTAATACCACTCGTTCGCTCACGTACTGGTTAGCATGTTGCCTTGCTAAAGGAAAAACCGCCACTTCTTCAATCTCAAAGTCACCGGGTAGCTCAAAAAATGCAGCTTTTACTTCTTGTTTTAGCGCCTGCTTATCTAGTTGCTTAAGTAAATTGAGTTTATTGCCGTTGTCATACCAAATCAGATTGGCATACGGATACTGCATAGGTAAAAAGGCAATGGGACCTGATGGCTTAAATTGCTGCCATGTTTTTTCTTGCTGCGGCGCGTCGAGTTTAATCAGCAGCCCCATACAATGTTGCTCATATTGCCACCCCGTCACGCCTATGCCACTCATTTGTCTGACGATAGAACGGCCACCGTCAGCTGCAATTAACAAATCGGCGGTAAAGGATGCTGCTTGATACTCAATCGTCACGGAATCCTCATTATGAACAATGCGCTTTGGGATCCCCTCTGGTGAAACCACTTTGATATCAAATTCCTCAAACTGTTGCCACAATGCAGCTTGGATGAGGTTATTCTCAATTAAGTGGCCTAAGTGGGAGGCGTTTAGCGCTTCACAATCAAATATCAATTGTCCTGGCTTACCCTCATAGGCTTCTAGCTGCTTGTAAACCGCGGCTCTGGTGCTTCTTAACACAGGCATAGCACCGAGTTCATCCAATAACTGCTCGGAAAAGCGATTGATAGCAGAAACGCGAATATCTACCTTATCACTTGCGAGTATTGCATCAGGTGAGATGGGAGAATGTTCAATAATGGTTACGTCAACACCTTGCTTCGCTAGCTTCACAGCACACGCTGCACCAACCATGCCACCACCGACTATCAGAGCCTTGTTTTTCATGCCATATTCCACTTAATTGAGTCTTTGCGCATTGTAACGCATATAAAAACAGATGTTTGCTTAAAACACCCTGTATTGATCCACATTTTGAAAGTTAAAATCTATACTTGGCTAGACAAGATAGGTCATATAAAATACGCGTCCTTTAGGCATAATGATATCAATTCAGCATCGCCTGCACGAGAAACGCGTAGTGCTAAACACCGAGTTGTAAACGAGGCAATATTTAAATGAGTAAAAAACTGCATATTAAAACCTGGGGTTGTCAGATGAACGAGTATGACTCCCAGAAAATGGCGGATCTTTTGGATTCAACAAATGGCTATCAGCTTACAGAAGAAGCTGAGCAAGCTGATGTGATCCTACTCAATACTTGCTCGATTCGTGAGAAGGCACAGGAAAAAGTATTCCACCAACTTGGTCGTTGGAAACTACTAAAAGACACAAACCCTGATCTTGTTATCGGTGTTGGTGGCTGCGTAGCATCACAAGAAGGCGACACCATTCGTCAGCGCGCTCCATTTGTTGATATCGTGTTTGGCCCACAAACATTGCACCGCCTACCAGAGATGATCAAGCAGGTGCAAAGTAAAGAAGGTGCTGTCGTTGATATTTCATTCCCTGAAATTGAAAAATTTGACCGTCTCCCTGAACCAAAGGCTGAAGGCCCGAGTGCATTTGTTTCAATTATGGAAGGTTGCTCTAAGTACTGTACTTTCTGTGTTGTACCGTACACGCGTGGCGAAGAAGTAAGCCGTCCTTTAGATGATGTGCTCCTTGAAGTTGCTCAGCTTGCGGAGCAAGGTGTACGTGAAGTGAACTTACTCGGTCAGAACGTAAATGCTTACCGTGGTGAAATGCACGATGGTGAAATTTGTTACTTCTCTGACTTAATTCGCTACGTTGCAGCAATTGACGGTATTGACCGTATTCGTTATACAACATCTCACCCGGTTGAATTTACACCAGATATCATTGAAGCCTATGCGGATGTGCCAGAGCTTGTTGACCATTTACACCTACCGGTACAAAGTGGTTCAGACCGTATTCTAAACCTTATGAAACGCGGTCATACTGCGCTTGAGTACAAGTCAACGATCCGCAAGCTACGTAAGATCCGTCCGAACCTAAGCATGTCTTCAGATTTCATCATTGGTTTTCCAGGCGAATCGAACGCAGACTTTGAAGCGACGATGAACCTGATTAATGATATCGGCTTTGATATGAGCTTTAGTTTCATCTACTCAGCGCGACCTGGTACGCCAGCAGCCGACTTACCTGATGATGTTGCAGAATCAGAAAAGAAAGAACGCCTGTATCTTCTACAGAACCGTATCAACCAAATGGCGCAGGATATCAGTCGCAAGATGCACGATACCGAGCAGCGTATTTTGGTTGAGGGCCCATCGAAGAAAAACCCAATGGAACTGCGTGGTAGAACCGAAAATAACCGCGTTGTAAACTTTGAAGGTCCACACTCAGTGATCGGCCAATTCGTCGACGTACGTATTACTGAGGCGTTACCAAACTCGTTACGTGGTGAGCTTATCCGTACTGAAGCAGAAATGGATTTACGTCGTGACGTAAAACCGTCGGATATCTTAAATAAAGCACCACAAGAACCTGAAATTAATGAATTAGGTGTTGGTACTTTTACCCCCTAGCATTTTTAAATTGTGCGCTAGCTTCGGCTAGCGTCGTTTTTATAGGAAGACATTTTGAGTAATCAGATAAAGAATATAGAAATTTACTTAGAACCCGCAGATAATCACCGCCTTTCTTCACTATGTGGTCCGTTCGACGAAAATCTAAAACAAATAGAACGCCGCCTTGGAGTTGAAATCGCGCACCGTGACAATTGGTTTAAAGTGACCGGGCAAGCGGTAACGGCAAAAGCAGCTGTGGATATTCTAAAATCTCTATATGTTGATACTCAGCCTGTGAAAGGAAAAATGACAGAAATCGAACCGGATCAGGTTCATCTGGCTATCACAGAAGCGAACGTACTTGAACAAGACGCCCCAACCGTGTGGGACAAAGAAGTCTATATTAAGACTCGTCGCGGTGTGGTTAAGCCTCGCAACCCAAATCAGAGCCAATATGTTGCTAATATCTTAACTCACGATATTACCTTTGGTGTTGGTCCTGCGGGTACTGGTAAAACTTACCTTGCTGTTGCAGCAGCGGTTGATGCGCTAGAACGTCAAGAAATACGTCGCATCCTACTCACTCGCCCAGCGGTTGAAGCTGGTGAAAAACTGGGTTTCTTACCGGGTGATTTAACACAAAAAATCGACCCTTACCTTCGTCCTCTATATGATGCCCTATTCGAGATGCTTGGTTTTGAAAAAGTTGAGCGCTTAATCGAAAAAAATGTCATCGAGGTTGCACCTTTGGCATATATGCGTGGTCGAACACTCAATGACGCGTTTATTATCTTGGACGAGAGCCAAAATACCACGACTGAACAAATGAAGATGTTCCTAACGCGGATTGGCTTTAATTCAAAAGCGGTGATCACCGGTGATATCACCCAAATCGATTTACCTCGTGGTGCGCGCTCTGGACTTCGTCATGCGATAGAAGTGCTCAATGATGTAGAAGAGATTTCATTTAACTTCTTTAAATCTCACGATGTAGTTAGACACCCTGTGGTTGCTCGTATCGTCGAAGCATACGAGAAGAAAGAAGAACAAGAGCGTCTCGCTAAAGCTGAAAAGCATCAGGCGAAACAGCAACCTTCTGAGGAATAAACCATGGACTTAATGCTAGATTTGCAATTGGCTTGTGAGTTTGACAACTTGCCATCCGAAGCGCAATTTCAATTATGGGCAGAGCATGCATTAACGCAATTTCGCGAAGAAGCAGAATTAACGATTCGCATCGCTGACGAGCACGAAAGCCAAGAGCTCAATAGCCAGTACAGGGGCAAAGACAAGCCAACCAACGTGTTGTCTTTCCCATTTGATGCGCCACCGGGAATTGAGTTGCCACTTATTGGTGATTTGATTATCTGTCCCCAAGTGGTATACCAAGAATCCATAGAGCAAGAAAAGACCTTTCATGACCACTTCGCCCATATGGTTATCCATGGTTGCTTGCATTTACTTGGATTTGACCATATAAATGAACAAGACGCGGTAGAAATGGAAACGATAGAGAAGCTAATTCTCGCTTCTTTGAGTATCGCGGATCCTTACAGAGACGATTGTTAAATTAACGGAGCAGACACAACTAATGAGCGACGATAACTCGCAAAGTAGTCAGGGTTCTTCTAGCAAGACCTGGCTGGGACGCATCACACAGATGCTGCAAGGGGAACCCCAAAATAAAGAAGAACTGGCTGAAGTCATCGCTGATGCGCAAGAGCGCCAGCTGATTGACCCAGAAACCAAAGACATGATGGAAGGTGTACTCAGCGTTTCAGAGCTGAAAGTACGTGACATCATGATCCCACGTTCGCAAATGATTACACTTGATGTAGATGAGCCGCTCAGTGCTCAACTCCCTATGATGGTAGAATCTTCACACTCGCGTTTTCCTGTGATTTGTGAAGACAAAGACCACGTAGAAGGCATCTTACTTGCCAAAGATCTCTTACCTTTGATTTTGCGCGAAGAGAGCGATTTGCCAAGTATCCGCGAATATCTTCGTCCCGCTGTGGTCGTGCCTGAAAGTAAGCGTGTCGATACCCTGCTCAACGAATTCCGTCAAAAACGTTACCATATGGCTATCGTGATTGATGAATACGGCGGTGTATCTGGACTGGTTACTATCGAAGATATTCTCGAAACCATTGTTGGTGAAATCGAAGATGAACATGACGACGACGAAGAACAACAAGATATTCGTCAGCTGTCTAAGCATGTTTATACCGTACAAGCACTCACCCCCTTGGATGAATTCAACGAATTTTTCAAAACCAACTACGACACCCAAGAAGCCGATACCATTGGCGGTATTATTCTTCATGCATTTGGCCATATGCCAAGCCGTGGTGAAACTATAGACATAGATCCCCTTCAGTTTAAGGTAACTAACTCCGATAACCGGAGGATCTTACAAATTCAAGTAAGTGTACCTAAATCTGAACATGTTGAAGACTCTAGTATCTAACCTGAGTAACCTCGCAAAAGATAAGTTTGCATGGCTGGCACTCATTTCTGGCTGTGCGCTTACTTTTGCTTATTCCCCTTTTGGTTTTTGGCCTATCGCGTTTGTCAGCTTGATTATAGCGACTTGGCTTACCGATAAACCCAGTCTAAAGCTCGCGGCTAAATATGGCTTTTTATTTGGCTTTGGCTGGTTTGCCCTTGGCATAAGCTGGGTGCATGTCTCTATCGCTGAATTTGGTGGTTTGCCCTTACCTGTCTCGGTGCTATTGATGGCATTACTATGTGCTTATCTTGCCATCTACCCGGCATTGGCATTTGCTTTTGCCAGCTACTTTTCTCGCACACCATGGCAACGGGTGCTGGCACTTGTTGCGGGGTTTGCCATTACCGAGTGGCTACGAGGCCATATGCTCACGGGCTTCCCTTGGCTTAGCTTTGGTTATACATTAACTGACTCGCCTCTGAGCAGTTTAGCCCCTTGGATCGGTGAATTTGGCTTAACATTGCTAGTTATTCTAGCGACAACAAGCCTTTACTATCTACTTAAACAACGTGCGATTTATCTCACCATAGCCAGCTTTGCTAGCATTGCCGGTCTATACAGTGTGCCAATCATTCAAGGCCCACTAAAATACTCGGGAGATGAAATCACCACCTTACTTGTACAAGGTAATATCAAGCAGAGCCTGCGCTGGGAGCCTGAGCAATTTTGGCCTACCATGTCTAAATATCGAGATATGACCAGACCTAACTGGCAAGGCGTTGATTTAGTGGTGTGGCCGGAAGCCGCTATTCCTGAATTTGAAGATATCGCCTACCCATTTTTAGAAGGGCTGGACAAAGCCGCCGCGTTTAATGGCACGGCGCTGATAACGGGCATTCCCGATTATCAGTTTGATACCAGAACCGCATACAATACGCTGATCACGCTTGGTAAAAAGGAAAAAGAAGACAGCGAAGGGCAATATCACTATCTGCACAAAAACCGCTACCAGAAGCACCAATTGTTGCCTATTGGTGAGTTTGTACCGTTCGAAGACCTATTGCGTCCTATAGCCCCTCTTTTTAACTTAGCGATGTCGTCATTTACTCGAGGTGATGCGGTACAACCAAACCTACTTGCGAACGGTTTGCATGTGTTACCCGCTATTTGTTACGAAATTGCATTTAGCGAGCTTGTGAGAGGTAACTTTACCTCTGAGTCAGATATTCTTTTTACTGTGAGCAACGACGCTTGGTTTGGAGATTCCCACGGCCCGCATCAGCATATGCAGATCGCTCGCATGCGTGCCTTAGAATTACAGCGCCCATTAATTCGAGTAACGAATAATGGTATCACTGGTGTTTACGATCCGCTTAGCAAAGTTCAGTATGCCATTCCACAATTCGAAGCCAATATATTGAAAAGTGATGTAAAACTCATTAGTGGAGTGAGCTGGTATGCAGAGCATGGTAATCGCCCCATCTGGTTTATTGTCGCTTTTATTATGCTGATACTCACCGCTGCAAAGGTAAAGCCCATAGTGCTTAAGCGATTTGAACGCAACTTTTTGTAGTTGCGGTGTTGTACCTATCGCGATGTGAAATCGCTCCTACACGTAATATATAACCTCTGGTGGGAGCCGCTTTACGCGGCGAGCTTTTACCATATCACAACGTAAAATCGCACTGAGTATTTAACCTTAGGTAAAAGCAGGTTTGTGTTATTACTCACAAGGTATAATAACACTCACTTTCAACCCACCTAATTCGCTATGCGCAACGGCAATGCTGCCACCGTGCAATTCAACCAGTTTTTGACAAATAGATAAACCTAAGCCGGAGCCACCAAGATCTCGGCTACGAGACTTATCACAGCGGAACAAACGTTCAAACAATCTCCCTAGAGCTTCATCGCCCACACCAGGACTTGAATCTTCAATAACACATTGGATCTGCTGGCTTTGATAGCTAATATCCACACAGACTTCTCCCGGCTTGTCGGTATAATTTACACTATTACGAGCCAAGTTATTGAATACCTGAGCTAGCCTAGTTACGTCAATGTCGATTTCCAGTTCATCTGGTAGTTCTATATTGGCATTAAACTCAAGCCCTTCATCCGTCACAAAGTCATCAATATCTTCAACAAGACCAATAAACGCTTGTTTGGCATTGACGCGCTCTAACGCCAAGTTAAGGCTGCCAGTATCTGCCTGCGCGAGTTCATAGATATCTTTAATTAATGTGTTAAGAGTATCGAGACGGCGGTTAAGCACTTTGTAACTCTGCTTTGGATTTTCCACCAAATTATGTTCCAGAGATTCAATATGCAGCTTAAGTACGGTAAGCGGTGTTCTCAATTCATGAGAAATATCTGCAAGTAGTTGCTGCTTTAAATCCAAGGTTTTGTTGAGAAGCTGCTTCTCAAGTTCCAGTGCGCGACGTTTGTTTCTCGCAAGTAATAAGAACGCGCTCAGTAAAACGACCAACACTCCCACCACTGCTGCCGTTACTATTTGTTCTACGCGCTGTTCGGCAAGCTCCACATCACGCTGTGTTTTTAGACTTTGTAGCTCATATTGATTCTTCTGGTACTCGGTATCCATCTGATAGGCCAAGGCTTTTTGACTGGCTTCTTTTTCAAGTTGAGAAACCTTAGATTCCGCATATTGCAAGTGATAATTAAGCGCAGACTCAAAGTCACCTTTCGCGCTGTAGGCGTCCTTTAACACTCGTAATGCGGTTTCCTTGAGGCCAAGATAAACCTCATCTTGAGCAATAATTTGCTCCATACTTTGAATAAAAAAATCAGCTCGTTCAGGTAAAACAATTTGCGCATAGGTAGTCATCGTCTCTTGATAAAGCACTTTGCTTTGTACCGGATCGATTAACTCTAACGCTTGTTCAACATATTCTTTGGCCTTAGCTTTTTCATCTGCTTTTAATTTAACTTCAGCCAAATTACTCAGCGCCCAGCCCTGATTTCTGGTGTGGTCATTTTCTTCGAAAATCGTAAATGCTTTTTCAAATGACGCTTGTGCATTGTCATATTGGTTTAGTTTCATTTGTTCACGACCAATTCGGATCAACGTGTAAGCTGAATAAACGACATTGCCCGCTTTAATGTCATAGTTATAAGCAGTTTGATAGGCTTCAAGCGACTTTTCATGGTCGCCAATCACTTGATGTGCACCACCTAGGTTATAGTAAACTTGTCCAAGTAAAACCGTATTTTCCTGTTTTTGGCTTTTTAGTACAGCTATCGATTGCTGCAGTAATTCAAGTGCCTTGTCCGGTAATGAAAGATCCGAGTAAACATCTGCTAACTGAGTGATAGCAGATACCTGCAAGTCTGGGAGCTCATACTTTTTTGCCACTTCAATTGAGAGTTCGTAACTCTCTATCGAGTCTTTATAACTACCATTGCTTTTGTAAGCAGCAGCCCGAAAGCGATAAGCGTGGCTTAACAATCGATGCATATCAAGCGCAGATAGCTGAGATACGGCTAGGTTTAAATAACTAATCGCGTCGCTAAACCTCCCCTCTTTGAGCATGAGGTCACCATACGTTAAAGAGTATTTAGCTTCATATTCGGGTAAATGATGCGAGAGTAATACCTGTTTAAAGCGCTCCGCCCATTTATATGCCTCTTCGAGCTGGAAACCGTTTTTTAATGCAACCGTGGTCTTATGGTGAACGTCTGCAATTTCTTCCGGTGTTAAGCCCGACTCTAATACTTGGTCGACTTTTTGAAGTGCGCTATCACGTGTTTCTTGTTGCTGAATTTCTTTAATAAAAGCATCGTATAAACGCTCATTGGCATGAACTAGCGGGCTTAATAGTAGGCAACAAGTAAGCAGTATTATCTTAAAGTGCAACACGTAATCGTCTCTTTGTTATTATCGTTATAAATTGAGCAAAACAGCAGGCAAGTAGGCTATCATATTGCGTGAGCATTAAATAATAAATTGTGGTTCTATGTATGTCGAATAATAGTCTAACTCAGTTTTTGCTAGCGTTAAAAAGCGCGGATATAGAAAAAATAAAAACCGTGTACGCACACGCTCCCAAAGACGAGCAGATTGAAGTCCTCAAGTTTCTTTTTCAAAGTGCGCAGGGTAACACTGCACTCTATGGCCACTATCAAGATATAGCGAGTATTTGCTTACAAGCAGCATGCTTTCCAGAAGCGATGATAGCTGCGATTAACTCCTTGGAAAAGTTTGCCTTTTTCTCAACACCTTTGATCCTAGCTGAGCAAATCAATAACCTTAACCCGCAAGGAAATAACATCCTACATATTCTTTTATCGCAAATGCCCGCGAAAGATAACGGTCTAAATTACCTTAGAACCCTATTGCACTTTGAAAGCAAAGAGCTACTTCAAAATGCACTGAGTCAAAGAAACGCAAAAAAGCTAACACCTCTAGAATGCTACTTAGCTTTTAATAGCCATACTGCGCCACTGAGTATTCAAGAATTAAGCGCTTTACTTGGCTTGATGGAAATCGAAAGGCGACATACAAGCGCAGTGGAAAACCACAACGCCAAAGTGATTGAATCACACCTCCTACAACAACACCGGCTCAGTGAATATAAACAATTTCTGCTAGCCACTTACTATCAAAGCAATGCAGGCTAACTTTCCTCAGGCTTTAAATTAAGAGGTTGGCAAACTGGCGATGTATTCACTTGCCGTCATGCGGTGATAGGTGACTTGCTCGTAAAGTAAGTGCGCAGGATTTGGGTCAACCACTTCTATCGGAATTGCTTTGTGCCTTGCTATTTCCAAGGCCATTTGAGTGATATTGACACTAAAGGAAGTGCCCATAAAAATCATTCGATCCGCGGCATACATTCGTGACTGTGCTTCGCTAATACGATACAGATCGGTGTAGTATTCGTCGAATAACAATACATATGGCTTAAGTGACACGCCTTTTTCAGGCCCTCGTTGAGCAATCTTGAAAAGTGCTAACAACGACTCGGCCAATCGACTTTCGTCTACCTCATCCCAAGGGGCAGTAAAGCACTCCGTGGGCTCACCTTGGGTATGAAAGGGTGTCACCTGATCAACACGTCCATGGATCGCAATAAAGTGGTTATTACCCGCTTTACCATCTAAACCGTCAATATTTTGCGTGATCACATTTTTATTACTAAGCCATTGATGAACTTGATTGGGACCGTGATTACGGTAAGTCACAAAGCGATGGTAATACCATTTTAAGAATTCTGCCGGTTGCGATTTATACATTGCGCGCGTAGCCATTTCTTGAGGAGTGTAATTAGCCGAACCTATCGTCCAAAAGCCATCCTCTCCTCGAAAGGTTGGGATACCACTTTCGGCACTCACCCCTGCACCTGTGATATACAACGTTTGCAACATGACACAACCTCAACTCAAGTAAATTTGACTCACGATAACGTAAAGTAGATACCCAAGGCTAGCAACACAAGTGCACCCGCAAGCCCAAACATAGGCAGCTTGCTACCACTAGATCCAGGCCTTTCGAGCACTTCAGAAGGTGATTCAGTCACTACCGTTTCTTCTTCCACCGGTTGTACATCCACTTTAGTCGACTCATTGGTCGCTGTTTGAGGTGAAGCCTGCGATGAAGCCTGAGCTTCCGCAGTCCCTTCAAAAGCCGTACAAGGGATCTGCCATTGATACCCTTTTCGTGAAAAGGTTTTGATAGCATCATCACCGAACAAAGCTCGTAAATGGCCAATATTTTGAAATACGACCTGATCTGTGACTTTCCTATCTGGCCATACTTTCTCTAAGATGTCTTCTTTACTGTGGATAGTTTGAGGAGCGGATAAAAATAACTCCAATATCTGAGCAGGTTTTTGTTTTAAATTTAGCTTTCTGTCGTCTTTATAAAGCTTTAGCTCTTTGCTATCAAACAAAAAATCCTTAAAAGCAAATTTCATTTCCCTAGTTCCCAACTTGGTCTTAATTACTATAATAATTATTGTTTTATTCGAATTTACTACGACATAACATTGCATTTATAGCGAAACATGCCGCGAAAATATAGGGCAATGTTACATCGGTTTACAAACTATTGATAAAATCGGCTTTTAGTATAGAGCGATCACTCAGAAAATCACTACCTAATCCTTAGAATAATTCGAATAGACTCAAAACCTAAGCGTATATAAACTGCGTTTTCCGTAATTGTTAGGCTGGCTCATGTTACTTGCTTTTATCTACTCCATGGTGTTGATAAAAACCTCATTACTCGGGTTAGGAGTAGTCAGTATTGTGCTATCAACTGTCTTTATTCTCGCGCTACACCTCAACATACCCGCTCTCTCAGTCAACGCAAAAAACCAGTTCGTTAAATCATTTAAACTTGTGCTATTTGCACACCTACTCGGATATTTGCTGTTAGTGAGTAAACTTTTGTTAATTGATGGCTGGCAAGATGTGCCTATGTTCATTGCAAGCCATTTGATCATGCATCACATATGGAGTGGGCTTATTGCTGCAATTTTGACATTGACGACCATACTAAAATACCAAACGTTCATTGCAAAACCTAAGACAGCTAAGAGCACTTAGCAAATACAACTATTTATATTTGTAAAATAAAGCAAACTGAATTCGACGCCTTCTTACACTTTATGACAGCCCCCCAACAGACCTTGACACTCCCTCTATTTATACTGTCCTCAAGTTAACCACAACGGACATTGATTATGAAAATTAAAGCGCTTTTATCTCTTGCATTACTCACAACAAGTTTATCGTCTTTTGCAGAACAAAATAACGAGACACATCGCGTTGGTTTAGACATTTCTGGCGGTGGCGCTTCTTATAAAAGCTCAAGTAAAGATGGTGATGGTGTAGGCCAAGCCTACCTGTATTACAACTATCACTTTACGCCAATTTTGGCGCTGGAATTAGGTTATAACAGCGGTGAAGACTTAGATGATTGGAAGTGTGAAGACGAAAATGATCGCAAGTTTACCTGCACACAAAATAACAAAACTTTGTTTGGTCTTGGTGCTAATAACTTAGAATTTGATAACTTTGTTGTTGCGGCAAAAGGCTACTATCAAATTTCCGACAACAGCTACTTTTACGGCAAATTAGGTGCAAACTATTACGATTACGAAATCACTCGTGGCCGCACTAAATTAATTACCGACGATGGTATCGGCTTTGTTGCTGAAGCCGGTTGGCAATATGACTGGGATAACGGTATGGCAGTTAACCTTGGCTACAAGTACCTTGATATGGGTGACTTGGATACATCGAGCCTATCTCTAGGTGTCAGCTACCGTTTCTAAAGCAACCTACCCAACCAATAAAAAAGCATGTGGTCTATACATGCTTTTTTATTCTTTAAAGCCGACGTTTTAGCCCTAGGCTTTAATCAAACGCTTTTGTAAGATCTGAACTTGATCGCGCGCTTGAGCTGCTTTTTCAAACTCAAGCTCTTTAGCAAACTTCATCATTTGTGCTTCAAGTCGGTCTATTTCTTTGGCGATCTCTTTCGCATCCATTGCAGGCATACCTGGTTTAAACTTGGCATCGATATCCACCACTTTGTCATCAGCCACTTCCTCACCGAGATCCATTACATCCGTGATCTTCTTATTGAGCGCCGTTGGTGTAATGCCATTAGCCTCATTATACGCCTCTTGCTTTTCTCTACGTCTTTGCGTTTCATCTATTGCTTGACGCATTGAATTCGTCACCCTATCACCATATAAAATAGCTTTACCATGTAAGTGACGTGCCGCGCGGCCAATTGTCTGAATAAGAGAGCGCGTCGAGCGTAAAAAGCCTTCTTTATCTGCATCAAGTATGGCAACCAATGAAACCTCAGGCATATCCAAGCCCTCTCGTAACAAGTTGATGCCGACTAGTACATCAAAAACACCTTTGCGTAGGTCTCGAATGATTTCCATACGCTCAACAGTATCGATATCAGAGTGTAAGTAACGCACCTTAACATTATGGTCGTTAAGATAATCGGTCAGATCTTCTGACATGCGTTTTGTTAGCGTAGTAACTAGTACACGCTCATTCACTTCCACCCGTTTGTAGATCTCAGAGAGCAAATCGTCAACTTGAGTTGCAACTGGACGCACTTCTACTTCTGGATCTAACAGCCCTGTTGGGCGGATCACTTGCTCAGCAACATCACCCGCTGATTTATTCAATTCATAATCACCGGGTGTCGCCGAAACATAAATGGTCTGCGGCGAAATCGCTTCGAACTCTTCAAACTTTAGTGGTCTATTATCTAGCGCAGACGGTAATCTGAAACCATATTCAACTAAGTTTTCTTTACGACTGCGATCGCCTTTGTACATTGCCCCCACCTGCGAAACGGTAACGTGAGACTCGTCGATGATCATAAGCGCATCATCCGGCAAGTAATCTAACAAAGTTGGTGGTGGCTCGCCTGGTGCGCGTCCCGATAAATATCGACTGTAATTTTCAATACCAGAGCAATAGCCAAGCTCGGTCATCATTTCAATGTCGTACTGTGTACGTTGAGCGATGCGCTGCTCTTCGACTAAGCGATTTTTATCCAATAATTGATTACGACGCTCTTTGAGTTCCACCTTAATGCGCTCAATGGCATCAAGGATCTTTTCTCTTGGCGTTACATAGTGAGTTTTTGGATAAATAGTCGCGCGAACCAGGTGTTTTTCAACGGCGCCAGTCAAGGGATCAAATAAACTGATCCGCTCTATTTCATCGTCAAACATCTCAACCCGTACCGCAATGGTTTCCGATTCCGCAGGAAAAATATCAATAACTTCACCGCGAACTCGGTAGGTACCACGACTAAAGTCCATATCATTACGCGTGTATTGTAGTTCTGCCAAGCGCCTTAACATGTCGCGCTGATCAATGGTTTCACCGACTTTCAATAACAGCATCATTTTCATGTAAGAGTCGGGATCACCAAGGCCATAAATCGCTGAAACAGAGGCGACGATGATAGTGTCTCTGCGCTCAAGCAAGGCTTTGGTCGCAGATAAACGCATTTGTTCTATGTGATCGTTGATAGACGCGTCTTTCTCAATAAAAGTGTCGCTGGCAACGACATAGGCTTCGGGTTGATAATAGTCATAATAAGAGACGAAATACTCAACCGCATTATGAGGAAAGAACTCTTTCATTTCGCCATACAATTGCGCCGCCAGCGTTTTGTTATGCGCCATAATAATCGTTGGGCGGTTAAGGTTATTAATGATGTTGGCCATGGTAAAGGTTTTACCCGTCCCTGTAGCCCCCAGCAAGGTTTGATGTGCAAGGCCTGATTCTAAACCATCGCACAGCTGAGCAATCGCTGTTGGTTGATCACCGTTTGGCTGAAACTCAGAAACTAGCTGAAACTTATCTTCCATTACGCCTCCTTTTGAACCTCGCTTGCTGCAATTTCATTAATGACTTTCTTAAACCAATTGTAAGCAATGGCTGCGGTGAATAAATTCCCCAAAGCAGCGCCTGCAAATAGCCCTGGTAATCCTGCCAACTGTGAGCCTATATAAGCAATAGGTACATAAAATATAAACAACCGGATCACACTTAGAATGAGCGCATTCATCGGTTTATGCAACGCATTAAATGACGAATTGGTTAATATGATCACGCCTTGAAGGCCGTATCCTAGCGGCATGATATAAATAAATAACTGTATGGTTTCAACGACAGCAGGTTCATTACCAAAAGTATGACTGATGTAGTAAGCGCTCAATACCAGTAATAGATAGACCGCAAATTGAAAACCAAGCACAAATTTAAGTGTTTGGGTATAGGCATCAGACACACGCTGGTATTGTTTTGCACCAAAGTTCTGACTTACAAAAGGAGGCAAAGTCATAGAAAGCGCCAAAACCACGAGACTTGCGATAGACTCGATACGACTCCCAACGCCAAATGCGGCCACAGCTTCTGGTCCATAACTGGCAATAAGTGCGGTCATTACCGCCATTGCCAACGGCGTCAGCATATTTGCGCCAGCTGCAGGCAGGCCTATGGTGAGAATTTTTTTTGCCGCATTTGTGAAGCTGGTGTATTTTGCAGACAGTGAGATAAGACGTTTTTTAACTATCAGCAAATATAAAATAATAGTTACCCCAAGGCTCCAAGACAACACACTGGCCACTGCAGCCCCTTTTACACCCATTGCATCAATTGGCCCAAATCCGAAGATTAATATCGGGTCCAGCACCGCATTTACTAATCCCCCGAGTCCCATGACTAAACTTGGCGTTTTGGTATCACCACTGGCGCGCAGCACTGAATTACCAATCATCGGCGTTATCAATAAAATCGAGCCAATGAACCACACCGACATATAGTCGTGGATAAATGGCATAACCGCTTCACCAGCACCGAGGAGAATAAAGATCTCATCGACAAAAATGAAACCAAGAATAGACAGTAATGAAACGAATATCGCAGAGATAATAATAGCTACTGCGGCATCAAATTTGGCTTCATCGAGCAAATTGCTACCCAAGGCCTTCGCGATAACGGCGGATGTGCCAATACCTAACCCGATGGCTAAGCTAATTACAGTAAAGGTAACAGGAAAGGTGAAGCTGATTGCTGCGAGCGGCTCGGTGCCAAGCATACTAATAAAGAAAGTATCAACGAGATTAAACATCATCAGCGTGATCATCCCGAATATCATGGGGATCGTCATTCGCTTTAAAGTCGCCCCAATATCACCAAAAAGGATATCGTTGCCATTGGAATTTGACTTAGCTTGAGTCATAACAACCTATTTCTGATACTTTAAGCGGCTCATTGTATGCTATTCAAGATGTTGACGCTATGCGGTAAACGTTAAGAGTCGTTATAAAGTCTAAATTAGCAACAGTTACCTATAAAAAGCTTGTATTACGCTACAGGATTAAGGTTTAGTGTTGAAAATAACGATTCAGTATGTTTTGACAAAAAAGTTACAATCCAGCTTGCAAAGTAGCATGTTTTTTGCACAGCCTAAATGGTAAAAAGTTCATAAAAGCTTCACACTGAACAACAAATAAACAAAAATAACCAACCAAATATAAACCATTGATATTATTGAGATTAAATATTTATCGAATTTTACTTGAAACGGCTGCAGCGCCCTAATTTCATAGTCTTGCAATACTTCTCAAATAATAATAAACAATGTTATCCACAGATTCCGTGGATAAGTCGCTCCAAGCCAATAGAATAAAGGTTTTCAGCTTGGAGTAATTTTGATCAATAGCGTGTTTAGTGTGATCATTCTTAAAACAACAACTGGATCAATTTAGATCTCTAGACTAACCTTGCTTCTGGAAGTAAAAAGCATCTAACGACTAAAAATAACAAGGAACACATACCCAACTGTTTTAATTCAACTTTTTATTAAATCATTGATTATCGCTTTAATGATAGTAACTACTTACTGTTTGTCACGCCGCGTTTAAATAGAGATTATCAATACCACACTATTTATGCTCATTGATCTCATTCACGTGATAATTGCAATGATTTAAAGATCTCAAGAAAACATCATAAAATGAGCAGTTAGGGATATAATTCAAACAAAACGTTCAAAAAATACATTAAGCAGAATATAGCACTGTATAGATAAACAGTAAATACTGTATATGTTAATTTTATTCGACATCCCTACACGATGATTTAGGTATTTTATACAACAGCCCTATCTTTCATATTTTGCAGATCTTCATCATGTAGGCATATTGAAATCAAAACTCACTAAGAGTCATTATATGAACGATGGATAAATTACGTATTGCTCAACTTTTGCTTAGATTACTAGGCGGCAAGTCGAGCGCAGCGATCAAAACCCACTCAGGGGAACCAAAATCAAACAGCAAAGGTCAACAGGCCCTATATTAAGAATTCAAAACTAGCTAAAAAGCCAACAAATAGCGCATTAATTCATCGCTTAGTAGAGTTTTTTACGTTTCTGTGATTTTAGTGGTTGACACCTTGCAATGTCGTCATTAATATTTCGCCCCGTTGAGAGATACGCTTCCCCCTTAGCTCAGTTGGTTAGAGCGACGGACTGTTAATCCGCAGGTCCCCCGTTCGAGTCGGGGAGGGGGAGCCAAATTCTCACACTTGACTATTCCCCCTTAGCTCAGTTGGTTAGAGCGACGGACTGTTAATCCGCAGGTCCCCCGTTCGAGTCGGGGAGGGGGAGCCACTCCTTTATCGGAAAGTCAGCATCTTATTGTAGTTCCCCCTTAGCTCAGTTGGTTAGAGCGACGGACTGTTAATCCGCAGGTCCCCCGTTCGAGTCGGGGAGGGGGAGCCAATCAATAAGATATTGCTCAAAAGAGCATTCCCAAAGTTCCAAATTGTTCCCCCTTAGCTCAGTTGGTTAGAGCGACGGACTGTTAATCCGCAGGTCCCCCGTTCGAGTCGGGGAGGGGGAGCCAATTCCACGAAAGCATTAGACTTTTTCCAGCATTTACACTACTCTACAAGCAATATTCTCACTGCATTTGCTCAAATAACAACCATCTCTGTAATTTATCGACCAGACAAAATCAAACCGATGAATTTGATAAAGAAATTGGCAATGCACCCGATACTATGGAATAACCCTCTTTAAGAAGCGTACTATGGCTGGTTTTAAAAAACTTATCGTACTCCAAGTCACCTCTTGGCTATTATTCTCCTTGATTGGTAGCTTTTTTTTCGCAACAAGTTTTGACTCTGCAATCAACAAAGCACAGCAAAGTGCCCATACCATGGTGACAGAGTATATAAAGGATAAGAAACTCACTGAAGTTACTCCTGAACATATCCGCCAAGCCTTAAATAGCGGAGATGTTTTCTCAACTTTTATTGTTCGAGACTTTGACGGTCAAACCGTTTTGCAAGTCAATACACCGAGCAACCTCCCCTTTATCGCCGAACTCATAGAATCAAATATCAATGCTATTCGCCCCCAATTTGCTGTTAACGATACCAAAGACATCAAAATCGAATTCTTGATCAATGCACAAAGTCAGGCGCAATTACTACAACAAGCCCTACTGCTACTTATCATTATTTCAGCGTTAGTGGCTTTTATTCCTGTTTTCTTTATGCAAGGCGTCTATAAAAAGCTCAATCGCAACGTTAGTATGACAGTTGCCAATGCTGTAGATTCATATATCACGCAAAATCAAGTTACCGACAATATTGAATTTGACTTTAACGATGGCAAAGTTGCAGAACTCGGCCAAGATTTAATCCCCTCTTTTAAACGCTTAGCTAGCTTTTTAAAGTCAAAGCAAGAAGACATTAAAAATGCCGCCCATTCTATCAAGCAAGAAGCGTATAAAGATGTAGTTACTGATCTTGGCAACCGTAATATGTTTGTTGAGTACTACGAGCAATATATCGAGTCGTCTGCCAAAAAGGCATTTGGCTCACTGGCGATGATCCGTTGCTCTGAATTACAGGTCATTAACCAAACCCGTGGCTATCAAAAAGGCGATGAATACATTAAGTCAGTATCGGATATCATCAAGCACGTTACAGGTACTTATGCCGGCAGCCAGGTATTCCGTTTAAATAGCTCGGATTTTGCAGTGATCTTACCCAATGTGCCAAGTAAAGAAGCGGAAGAGTTTGGTGAAACACTGCAAGCGCGCTTTACTCAGTTCCAGCAAAACCAAGAACTATCATCGGTTGCAAACACTGGGATCGTGCCTTACGAGAACGGTAAACCACTTGGAGAACTACTGTCGGTTGTCGATAATGCGATGAGTATGGCGCAAAGCAAGCAAGCCAATGCTTGGCATATTCAACGTGAGTCTGACTTAGTGAATAATGTCAGTGCTGGATTTGGCAACCAAAACTGGCGTCGCGTGATCCGCGATGTGATCAACAGCAAGCGTGTTAGCTTGATGATGCAAAATATCATGCCAATTGGTAAAAATTCTAAAGCCTACGCAGAGATCCAATCCCGCTTCAAAACTGAAGAAGGACAGATGCTGCCAACGGCCTCTTTCCTTGCCATGGCAGAAAAGCTAGAAATGGCCATCGAGATTGATCAGCTGATCATCGACACCTCGCTAGAACTTATCAAAACGCGTAACTTTAATGAAAAGTATTTTGGGATCAATGTTACCGCATCGAGCGCTCATAACGATCAATTTGTGATCTGGTTAGAGCGTCGTTTGTTAAAAGAAACCAATCTAGCCTCTAAATTGGTATTTGAAGTTAGCGAGTTTGGCTTACAGCAAAATATTAAAGCCAGTAAGCGCTTTATTGATATGGTGCACCGTGCCGGCGCTCGTATCACCGTTGAGCGTTTTGGTGTGGGTTTAACGTCGTTTAAGTTCTTCAGAGACTTAAAACCTGACTATATCAAAATGGATGCAAGCTATACTCGGGGTCTTGAAGAAGACAAGAATAATCAATACTTTATGCGATTAATGGTTGACCTTGCACACCGTATCGGTGTCAACGTATTTGCCGAAGGTATCGAGAGCCAAGAAGAGAAACACATCGTCGAAACGCTTTGTTTGGACGGTGTACAAGGCTATTACATCGAAAAGCCGAAGGAAATTTAGGAAGCCGGAGCTTGGATAACTTACCTCTTATCCAAGTTCAACGAAAGTTCCAAGGGCAACTTGTGTGCCCTTCCCTTGATCCCCTGCCGTCGCGCTGACTTTCGCACACTATCATTTGCCACACTAGTTACAATCTGTGTTACTATTGGCAGGAATTATCATTCAAATTTATCCATGTGTATTAAGAAGTTCACAAAGATAAGCTTGAAGATTATTTCGGCACTAGCGGTAATCCAAGATCTAGCAATAAAATCATTCTATCACCATGATTTTATTGCTAAAAGCTCATTTATTTAGCCTGATAAGCAAACTCTGAATTAGGATTACTTGCTAATAACTGAATGAAAACTGTCAGCATTATATGACAAGCTACAGCCTCACACTATTTGAGATGCTAGCTAAAATGATAGCAGGCACATGTTTTCACTTAAAAAATTCAAAGCGGAACGGTGCTATCGGTTTAATTCTACTAAAAAGTATTTTTAGCAAAATTAAATCCATTCAAAACTTGCACCTAGTAAGTTCTTTAATACAGTTAACTATCACCTCGATTTGACGGGAAAAACCCGCATAAAGTGAATAAGTTATAGAGGCAGGAATGACCGAATACATTTTGTTGCTCATTGGCACAGTGCTGGTGAATAACTTCGTTTTAGTCCAATTTTTGGGCTTATGTCCATTTATGGGGGTATCTGGAAAATTGGATACCGCAGTGGGAATGTCGTTAGCGACCACCTTTGTTCTCACGCTAGCCTCAGTTACCAGCTATTTGGTCAATCAGTATATTTTATTGCCGCTCGACCTCACTTTTTTAAGAACAATGAGCTTTATTTTGGTTATCGCGGTAGTTGTACAATTTACGGAAATGGTGGTGCGTAAAACCAGTCCAACCTTGTATCGGTTACTGGGGATTTTCTTACCTTTGATCACCACCAACTGCGCTGTACTAGGCGTCGCACTACTTAATATCAAAAAAGACCACACCTTTTTAGAGTCTGCTGTCTATGGCTTTGGCGCTGCGGTTGGCTTTTCTATGGTTTTGGTGCTATTTGCCGCTTTGCGTGAGCGTTTAGCTGTCGCTGACGTGCCGACACCGTTTAAAGGTGCATCGATAGCAATGATCACCGCAGGACTTATGTCGCTTGCGTTTATGGGCTTTTCTGGATTGGTTAAGTTTTAGATATGACATTACTTTACGCATTACTTGCGCTGGGTGCGCTGGCGCTTATTTTTGGTATTGTGCTTGGCTATGCAGCAGTGAAATACCGAGTTGAAAGCAACCCAATTGTTGAACAGATAGACGCCATTCTGCCACAAACTCAATGCGGCCAGTGTGGCTATCCCGGCTGTCGACCGTACGCTGAAGCGATTGCAAATGGCGATGACGTAAATAAATGCCCTCCAGGCGGTGAAGCAACAGTGAAAAAACTGGCGGACTTAATGGGCGTAGAAGCAAAGCCACTGGCTGGCGGAGAAGACGCAGAGCCGGTCAAGAAGGTGGCTTACATTCGTGAAGACGAATGTATTGGCTGTACCAAATGCATTCAAGCTTGTCCCGTTGATGCCATCGTTGGTGCAACCAGACAAATGCACACCGTGCTCATCGACGAGTGCACAGGCTGCGATCTGTGTGTCGAGCCCTGCCCGGTCGATTGTATTGATATGATCCCGGTTGCACAGACCAAGCAAACGTGGAAGTGGCAGCTAGACGCCATTCCTGTGACACAGATTGATTAAGAGGTTTAAGTGGAAACATTACTTGAACAAATAGAAAACGGAAAACTGTGGCAGTTCCCAGGTGGCATCCATCCACCAGAACAAAAGACATTATCTAACCAACAACCGATTGCTCGTTTACCTTTGCCTGACAAACTAATCCTGCCCCTAAAGCAGCACATTGGTGCCAATGGTAGCCTGTTAGTTAACTCTGGCGATCACGTCCTTAAAGGGCAAGCATTGACGGCTCCCGGCACGAACTGGTCGCTGCCCATTCACGCCCCCACATCTGGCACCATTGAAGCGATAAAGCCGATGCCGTCGGCGCATCCATCCGCGCTACCTGAGCTCAGTATTATTTTGTGCCCAGACGGTGAAGATAAGTGGACACCAATGAACCCAATTAGCGACATTAGCACGCTTGATAACAAACAGCTTATCGATATTATCCACCAAGCTGGTATTGCCGGTATGGGCGGTGCGGGATTCCCAACCTATGTCAAAGCAGACAGCCCAAAGCCCATTGAGTTTTTAGTCGTCAATGGTATTGAGTGCGAACCATATATTACAGCCGATGATCGTTTGATGCGTGAGCACGCCAAAGAAATCATCGCAGGCGTCGAAGTGTTACAAGGTATATTGAAGCCACAAAAAGTATTATTTGGCATTGAAGATAATAAACCTGAAGCCATTGCAGCTATCACCGCTGCGGCCCAGCATAATCAGGATATCTTAGTCCGTAATGTGCCAACCAAATACCCCTCTGGTGGTGAAAAGCAACTGGTCAAGCTATTAACCTCTAAAGAAGTACCAAGTGCTGGAATACCAGCGGATATCGGCGTTCTGGTGCAGAACGTTGGAACACTGTTCGCAATTTGGCAAGCCATTTTTGAGGGTAAACCCCTTATTGAGCGTGTAGTTACCGTGACCGGTAATACCATTACTCAACCAAGCAACGTGTGGGCTTTACTCGGCACTGAAATAAAGCACTTGCTAGACTCACAAGGCTTTTCGCCAGTAGAGGCACAGCGCGTCGTCATGGGTGGTCCAATGATGGGCTTTACCTTGCCATCGGTTAGGATCCCTGTGGTCAAAACCACCAACTGTATACTCGCGCCAGACAACCAAGAACTTGCGATCCCGGGTGATGAAAAGGCATGTATTCGCTGTAGTGCCTGTGCAGATGCCTGCCCTCAAAGCTTATTACCGCAGCAGTTACAATGGTTTGCTAAAGGCAAAGAGTACCAAAAATTAGAGGAATACAACCTCTTTGACTGTATCGAATGTGGTGCGTGCTCTTATGTTTGCCCAAGCGAAATCCCCTTGGTGCAATACTATCGTGTAGCCAAAGCCGACATTCGCGAACAAAAGCTTGAACAAGTCAAAGCAGAGCGTGCTAAAGAGCGTTTTGAGGCAAGAAAAGAGCGCTTAGAGCGCGAACAGGAAGAACGCCAAAATAAACATAAACGCCGTTCGGCGGGCGCCGCACCAAAAGCCGCAGATAAAGAAAAAGTGCAAGAAGCACTCTCACGCGTTAAAGATAAGCAGTCAGATAAATCCACAGTCCAAGCTGCAATTGCACGTGCCAAAGCCAAACGAGGTGAGAACGGCGAATTAGAGCCGGATAACAGCGCCATTGCTGAAGAGCGTGCAAAACGCAAAGCGCAGGCGCGTAAATATAAAGAAGAAAAAACTGACCAGCCCGAAAGCATAGATAAAAAAGATGCAGTAGCCGCCGCCATTGCTCGCGCTAAGGCGAAAAAAGCCGCGGCCCAAACTGCGCCTGAATCTGAACCAGCCGCAGCAGATGATAAAAAGGCAGCCGTAGCTGCTGCAATCGCCCGGGCCAAAGCCAAAAAAGCAGCCGCAGAAGAAACAGCAGAACCTGAAGCCAATGCAGCGCCAAGCGATAAAAAGGCAGCGGTTGCAGCCGCAATTGCCAGGGCTAAAGCCAAGAAAGCTGCAAAAGAAGCTGGCGAGAGCACAGGCGAGCAAGCAGAGGCTGTTCAAAGCGCTCAAACCGATAACGCTGAGGAAGATCCACGTAAAGCCGCCGTTGCTGCAGCAATCGCTAGAGCTAAGGCCAAGAAAGCTGCCAAAGAGGCGGAAGAAGCTGGCGAGAGCACAGACGAGCAAGCAGAGGCTGTTCAAAGCGCTCAAACCGATAACGCTGAGGAAGATCCACGTAAAGCCGCCGTTGCCGCTGCAATCGCCAGAGCTAAAGCCAAGAAAGCTGCTAAAGAGGCGGAAGAAGCAGGTGAAAGCGAGAGCGAGCAAGCTGAAACTACTCAAACAGAAAGCACCGAGGAAGATCCACGTAAAGCCGCTGTTGCCGCAGCAATCGCTAGAGCTAAGGCCAAGAAAGCCGCTAAACAGGCGGAAGAAGCAGGTGAAAGCGAGCAAGCCGAAGCTACTCAAACCCAAAGCCTGAGTGAGCAAAGCAAAGAAGTAAATGAGCCAACGGCGGGATCAGAAACAGACTCCAGCCGTACAGAGCAAGATGCTGAGGGCACATCTGAGCAGCAACAAGCACTTAGCCCTGAAGCACGTAAAAAAGCCGCCGTTAAAGCCGCAATTGCAAGAGCAAAAGCGAAGAAGCAAGCGAAAGAACAAGAAGGAAATGAACCGTCATGAAACTAACCATGGCCTCATCCCCGCACAATCATAGCCATAAGTCGGTCAACAAAATCATGATGACCGTCATGGCAGCCTGTATTCCCGGGATCTTAGTCCAAACCTACTATTTTGGTTTTGGTGTATTGATCCAGTTGGCTTTGGCGCTTATTACCGCAAGCCTTGCTGAAGCGCTAGTGCTAAAGCTAAGACGTCGAGCGATATGGTCCAGCCTCAGCGACGGCAGTGCTTGGCTCACCGCTGTGCTGCTGGCCATCAGTATTCCGCCGCTAGCCCCTTGGTGGATAACCGTCATTGGTGCATTTTTTGCCATCGCTATTGTAAAACAGCTATACGGAGGCCTAGGCTTTAATCTTTTCAACCCAGCCATGGCGGCCTATGTATTATTGCTGATCTCCTTCCCTGTACAAATGACCTCGTGGTCACCCATTCAAGCGCTCACGTTAGAGTCGCTAAGCTTTGTCGACCAACTCGCGATGATCTTTACCGAGTCCACCAGTCAAGGGGTTACACTTGACGTTTGGCGTGCAGGCGTGATTGACGGCGCGACTGGTGCAACGCCATTAGACTCGGTAAAAACCGCTGTCTCACAAGGCTTAACCGTGAATGAGGCGATGAGTAAGCAGGGTTTTGGGGCGCTTGCAGGACTTGGTTGGCAATATGTTAACTTGGCCTTTTTGCTAGGTGGTCTTTATCTGCTAAAAGCCAAAGTGATCAACTGGCATATTCCTGTGGCCTTTATTGCCAGTCTTGGCCTTGCTAGCGCAATTGGCTATATCATTGCCCCAGAATCAGAGCCAGGCACCCTATTCCACTTGTTAAGTGGCGGCGCTATGCTTGGTGCCTTCTTTATTGCCACCGATCCGGTGTCGGCCTCCACCACTAACTTAGGTCGCCTGATTTACGGCGCGGCAATCGGCTTTACCGTCTATGTTATTCGTCAATTTGGTGGCTACCCTGACGCCGTTGCATTTGCCGTTGTGATCATGAATATGGCTGTACCACTTATCGATCATTACACTCAGCCTCGTACTTATGGTCATGGAGCAAAATCATGATAATTCAATCGATGCAGAAAAATGGCCTCATCCTCGCGGCATTTGCACTGGCAACAACAGGAGCGGTCGCACTGATTAATGACCTCACTAAAGATAAAATTGCCAGCCAAGAGCAGCAGCACCTGATGCAACTACTTTCTCAGGTGATTGCAGCAGGTAAGTACGACAATACTCTGTATTTGGATTGCACCACCAGCAACGCCTTAGAACTCGGCCCAGGCGGTCCGCACACGATTTACAGAGCCAGACTCAGTGGCGAACCCTCTGCCCTTTTAGTGAGACATATCACCCCCAAAGGCTACAGTGGCAATATTGATGTCTTAACCGCTGTCGATAGACAAGGCCTGATCTCAGGAGTGCGTGTAACACGCCATGAAGAAACCCCTGGCCTTGGTGATAAGGTCGAGCTGGCAAAATCGGCTTGGATAACGACTTTCAACGGCGTTCAAGTTGAAGGTGAAGCAGACCCTAAAATGAATGTGAAAAAAGACGGCGGTCAATTTGATTCATTTACCGGCGCAACCATTACCCCACGCGCCGTGGTAACTTCGGTAAATCAGGCAGCATGGTTTGCCAAAACGCATTTTGATGCGCTATTTAACGCGCCTAATACTTGCGAGGTGTCGCAATGAGTCAGTTAAAATCGCTCTTTCAAGAAGGTACATGGCAAAATAACCCTGCACTGGTACAGCTTTTAGGGCTGTGTCCACTCCTTGCGGTGACTTCAACGGTAACCAATGCCTTAGGGCTTGGTATTGCCACATTACTGGTACTGGTTGGTTCTAACTTTACCGTATCCGTGGTGAGAAATTGGGTGCCAAAAGACATTCGTATTCCCGTGTTTGTCATGATCATCGCCGCCTTTGTTACGGTTATTCAACTACTCATGAACGCTTATACCTTTGGTCTGTATCAATCCCTTGGCATATTTATACCGTTGATCGTGACCAACTGCGCCATTATTGGTCGTGCCGAGGCATTCGCTTCGAAGAATAGTCCGCTGTTATCGGTTTGGGATGGTTTAATGATGGGACTGGGTTTTGCACTGGTGCTATTTGTACTGGGTGCAATGCGCGAACTGATTGGTCAAGGAACACTATTTGATGGTGCCGAGCTACTCCTTGGCAACTGGGCAAGTGTATTGCGTATTGAGATCTTCTCATTCGATCATCAATTTTTAGTTGCAATCCTGCCACCTGGCGCCTTTTTAGGGCTTGGCTTTTTGATTGCTGCTAAAAACATTATCGACGCCCAACTCAAAGCCAAAGCAGCGCCAACAGCCGAAGAAGTAAAAGGCCCAAGAGCACGGGTCACTAACTTAAACTAATGCGGTAATAATAATGCCAATTTGCAGCGATACCGTCACTATCGCTGCTTAATGAAAATAACTGCATGCTACCGTCATTGAATTTAGCAAGTAAATCTTATGAATAAACAAAAACGTATAGAAATACTCACGCGACTCAGGGACGAAAATCCGCACCCTGAAACTGAGCTAGAATACTCATCACCATTCGAGCTTTTAGTTGCCGTTACCCTCTCAGCACAAGCCACTGATGTTGGGGTAAACAAAGCGACACGCAAACTCTTCCCTGTTGCCAACACACCAGAAAAGATCCTTGAGCTTGGCCTTGAGGGCTTAAGAGACTATATCAAAACCATTGGTTTGTTTAATTCAAAAGCCAATAATGTCTATAAAATGTGTCAGATCCTCGTCGACAAACACGGCTCCGAAGTTCCTGAAAACCGTGAAGCACTAGAAGCGCTGCCAGGCGTGGGTCGCAAAACCGCCAACGTGGTACTAAACTGCGCCTTTGGCTGGCCAACCATTGCTGTAGACACCCATATCTTCCGCGTCTCCAACCGCACCAAATTTGCTATGGGTAAAGACGTAGTAGCAGTCGAAGAAAAACTTGAAAAAGTCGTACCGAAAGAGTTTAAAGTGGATGTCCACCACTGGCTGATTTTGCATGGCCGTTATGTCTGTGTTGCCCGCAAACCCAAGTGCGGCTCATGTATTATTGAAGACTTATGTGAGTTTAAAGAGAAGACTGAAATTTAAGTCACACTAATTATTATCTGAATTTGGGCTTACTTCACTGCTTAATTAAAACTTATCAGGGAGAGTTATAAAACTCTCCCATCTAAAAAATAATATTGAAAAATTTAACTTGGAAGCGCTTTTAACTCAGTGTTGCCCTGATTGAATGGATTTAAGCTTGTACCATAAGTTCGTTTTATCCACTTAGCTTGCTTTTCAACTAATGACGAAATATCAGGGTTTCCAGGTAGTGGGTAATCTTCTGGTTTATAACGTCCTAAACTGGGTTGTTTTAATAATAAAAATCTGTGTTGCCAATATCGATAATAATGCCTTTTAGTTAACCCTAACCCTTGTTCATAAATAGTTTCGAAATCTAAACTATCAGCTTTTTGTAAAAATCGAGCATAAAAATAAAGAGCTTGCACATAATAAAACTTAATATGGCTTAAGTCTGGTAATGCTGATTGGTAATACCGAATTATATTCTCATTCAGCTCATTATGTTCTAGCTCAGATGACTGTTCATGCTCGCATGAAAAAGCATACATCAACTTTTTTAAACCTCGAGTATAAGGGTTAACGCTCACCAACTTATCTATAGCTTCGAAGCTCACATAGGTTTCACGAGATTTAAGATAAGTTAACTGCACCCTTTCCATATGCTGATTTTCATATAGATCATCAATTGAATGATTTAGTTGATTTAGATTGATTGCACCATATAAATAACCTTGTGCCTCGAAGTAACTCAAGTCAGTGTTAACAAGATTCATTAAAGATTCAACATTCATTGCAACTTGAACATTCCATAACCTCAAAGTAACGTAACGATATGAATTAAACTTTATGTCATGGGCAACTCTATCAAGTGCATAACCTTCCATCTGATATAGGCTTGCTGCGATATAGTAAACATTTCTTTCAAGCACTCGACCTCTTTCATAATTTCCTGAAAGAGCCGATAAAGACTCAATTGTCATTAAAGATTTTAATTTCTCATAAGCAGCATCAAACTCGCCATTATAATAGCGCACGCTTAGCTCAATGAGCTTCCATACCTGCTTTACCCGAAATTCATTACTTTTTGTTATAAGCCCTTCAATATTAATTGCTTCGTGGGCAGCTAAAAATTCAGAGCCTAGATTTAAATCACTTGAAAATTGAGAGATGTTATCGATCATCTCAAAGTAATCTTCAAGTTCAGTTTCACTTCTCACTACATTTTCTTTTGCACCGTAATCGATCGCACTTAACAAATTGTTAAATAAAGATAAGAAGATATGCATTGCTTTTTTATTTGTTTTCCTGAGTTTATAAACAAACTCCATGAGCTGCAGGTTGTATTTAAAGGCTTGCCTGAACAATTCTAGCTTGTCTTTTTCTGCCGTATGTTGTTCAAATCGAAAACGGGCAAAACGTTGGATAACCGATTGTAATGAATAAAACTCACCATAAGCTTCGACTAATGATTTATTTGTAAGAACAGCAATATCTTTATCACTAATCGGCTTTTTCAATTTACTTGCCTCTTCGTTTCTATCCTTCCTCTTACTCTCTGTTATTAAATGTTTAAATGTATCGAGGTCTATTCCGTCAGGAAATAACGAGAAGGACTCCAATGTACGTTTCTGATGTTCCTCCAATGAACGGTAAGAATAAAGAATAGAAACATAAAGAGACTCTTGACGATTAATATTCAAATCAACTTCATCGTCAAACATTAAAATTAAGTCTTCTTCTTTAACCTTATCAAAAAAGTCGTCTTCTAACTCTTGCTTTAACTCTTTTAAGCTTTTACCTGCAGGCATACCATCACAAATTAACTTAATGGCTAACGGGTTATTATTTAGTAGTGGTTCTAGAATTTTTCTGCGCGCAAACTCTTGATCTTTATCACTGTGGTAACCATTTTTAGTTAGGCGATTAAATAATGCTAATGCTTCTTCAGATTCCATTTGCCGAAATGGCAACACATCTTCCCATTCAGCATTAATACTTTCTCTGGAAGTAACCAACACATTTGCGTACATTAGTGTTTGCGATAACAATAACCTAACTTGTTCTACTTCTTGCTTATTTTGGCTTTTATCCGCTTGTTTTAAATACAATAAACTTTCTAAGTTATCAAAAATCAGTAAGCGCTCTCGCTGATCATGATGTTTTGCTAAGTGATCAAATAAATCATCAGCGGCACGTAAGTTAAAGGCACTGCCGATGTGCATTTCAAGCTGATTGCTACTTGAGATATGTTCACAATCAATAAAATTCACACCTGCATCAAAATGCCCGCGATTCGCTAATTCTAATGCCACTTTTTTTGCTATTGTTGTTTTACCTAAGCCACCACTGCCTTTAATTGTTAATAACCTTTGTTTGTTGGCTGCTTTAGCAAGCTTTTGGCTGATATCCGCTAAATCAGATAAGCGCCCAGTAAAACCTTGCAATTCACTTGCATTAATACCTTTAGGTAGTAATGGTTGATACTTCTGCCAATGCTTGCGATTTTCTGGTTTCAGAGATTCTAATAACTCACCGCTAATATGCACCGATTGAACATTACTTTTATCAATGAAGTGTTTAACATCCGGCCTTTTAAATAGCTGATGCGCTAATTTATCAAGAGGTTTAAGCTCTTTGCCTTGTTGATTTAACAGAGGAAAAACCAGTAATGGAAACTTAACTCGCCCTAGTTCTTGCTCATTCAATGGTTTATCTGTGATCAACACTGTTATTTTAGCATTAAATGGTAAGCTACTTTCTAGTTCATCAATTGCTAGGTAATCACTACAAGCGTTGTCGTCTTCAATCAACAATCCACTACTCGTTGTTTTGGCTAATAAAAATAAAATGGAATAATCATCAGCCTCCATTAAGTTACTTTCTGTAAAAGCTTGTTGCGAAATAGGATGTTTAAACTTTTTAAGTTTTGCGATGATATCCGAATCATCTATTGGTTTATCTAAAGGTGAGGCTGTAAATAGACCAATTTTATCGTACTTATTTGGTTCTTCGTTAAGTGGTTGAACTGATTCTTCTAGTTGCTGAATTATTTGTTGCTGCTCTAGTTTATTTTTGCATTCAGCTAGTTGCTGAACAGAAGCTATCAACGGTTGACCAAAGTCACTAAAAGTAAGTAATTCTACATTAATACCGATTAATTTTTGCTCTATTATTTCTTTGTCTTTTTCTCTTACAAGTGCATAGTGAGGGCCTGTATTGCCGTCAAACAGTTGGTTTTGCTTTACAATTTCAGCCAATAACTCAGCATCATTAAGTGAACAGCCTATAAATAGAAGAATCTTATTGCTAAGTAATTCTCTAAACTTTGTAAGTGCTGTTTGATAGTGTTCTTTGGCATTTTCTTGATATAGGCGATAATATGATTGTGGTGTCAGCACCATGTTTTGGGGAACATCTATTTTACCATGTAAATGCCAAAGCATTTCATGGGAGCCGTTTCGAGTAAATTCGGCAAGTTTGTTTGTGTTGTCATTATCAAAAGCACAAACATTAACTGATTCTGTATGTGCCCATTCTAATACCTTGTCATAATTTAAGGTAACAAGCCTGTTACTTAATTGCCATATTGCCTGTGGTAACGCCTTACAACTATCGTCCAATTGAGTGAAATCTATTGCAAATTGGGATTGCATAAAATCATACCAGCGCCTGCCTGACAATTGCTCTTGAGCTTCTTGTGCAGCCTGTTGGAGCTTTCCTTTCTTCACAAGCAATTTTACTAGCTGACTATCATCTAATAACTCTTCATCTTCCAATCTTTCTGCTGCAAAGTTAAGTAGTTCAGGCCAAGATGGAAAAGCTCTACTCCCATCTTTCTTTTCGACAGACATAGAAACACCAGCACCAATTAAAGGAATAACGTCATTGCTAGCTAAGTGTGCTTTTAAAGATTGGGGAATTGAAAGTTCTGCCATGAAAAATCCATATTATTTTATTGCATTAGGAACTATGCCACTGAAAAGCAAAAAAATTCAAGTGCTATTATACTTTCAACCAGACAACTACCTTGCTTATCTTTTGGCTGGCCGACTATTGCTGTAGACACCCATATATTCCGCGTTTCCAACCGCACCAAGTTTGCTATGGGTAAAGATGTGGTGGCCGTCGAGCAAAAGCTGGAAAAGGTTGTACCAAAAGAGTTTAAAGTGGATGTCCACCACTGGCTTATTCTCCATGGCCGCTATGTGTGCACCGCGCGTAAACCTAAATGTGGCAGCTGTATTATTGAAGACTTATGTGAGTTTAAAGAGAAGACTGATAGTTAATCTTTGTTTTAGCATAAGCACAACTTTTATTTATGGTGGTTACCGTGAATTTGTTGTTTCGTAAAATTATCCAAGTGTTCTGGAAACACAGATCGCTGCGTAAAGCAGCTCCTACTTTACGCCACATTCGTATCGACGAGATGGCTAGCCTAAGGCAATACCACTGCTGAATACCCTATTCCATCTGGTCCGTTACCAGTAGGGAGTTCAAATAAGGTTTTGCCAGATACAATATCTATAACAAGGACCTTATTTTTTTGGTAAGCGGATAAAAATAAAGTGCGATCGTCTGGATGGAGGATCACGCCTTTTGGTCCTGTTCCCAGCTCAAACTTTATTTGACGCAGCTTTTCTTTGTGCATTGCATCGATCACATCAAGGGTGTGATTCCTATAGTCTGGGATCACAGCAAGCTGCTCATCGCGGGTAAGTAACACACGGTATGGAAAGCTATAGCCTTTCCATTGCTTAATTATACGCTCATTTGCTACATCAAACACGGTAACTAAGCCATCATCGTTGCTACCAACCCAGAGCTCTGAGCCACTTTTATTTATAGTGATAGCCTCTGGTACTTTTGGCATTGAAATTTTGCGAAGTAAGGCACCTGACTTTACATCTAATTCAGACACTGAATCTGCGCGCATATTTGTGGTGTAAACACGCTCGCTAGACGCCGGCAGCGCCACCATATGAGAGCCTTTTTGCTCTGTTGATATTACTTTATCAATTTTCCCCGACTCTATATCAACGATTACCACACTGTCTGAACCTTCAGACGATACTGCAACGCGTTTTTGGTCTTTTAAAAACAACACGCCATGTGGCCTTGGATAACGAGACAAATCAATGGTTTTTACTTTTTTTGCTTGCCGAACGTCAAAAACACTTAGACTATTGCCACGTGCATAATTAGTGACAACAGCCGTATGCCCGTCGGTACTCATTGCTAATTCATGTGGTCCTCTGCCGGTTGCGAGCGTCAGCTTAATTTTTCGGCTGCTAAGATCGATGAAATCAACCGAGTCCCCCTTTTTATTTACAACAACCAATGTTCCCGACAAGTTATTTGTATCAGCCCATGAAGGGAAGCTGATTAAACACCCAAATAAGAACACATACACAACATAATTAACCAATCTCATTTTGACTCCTTTTGATCTGTTAGCTAGTACTATTGTTTTTATAACTACCGACTGTATTTATCATTGAAAAGCAATCGTAATACAGCCTTCAAAAACACCCTATCCCAAATTTAACTCAGACACGCCTGATACTCGAAACCTTCCTGTTTCCTATGTTGAATCGCACACTTTCCATCACTCGCAACAACTTCCTCGCCTACATCCGTTTTACAATTTCTGGAACATTTTCAAAGTATTGATTTCACAAATCACTGCGCTTTCTTTATGCTAATGAAAGTCTTTAAATTTTAATGCGAATATCATTATGCTACCTGTCCTTCGTATCTTGTTAATAGAACAAGAGCCAGCTGTATTGCAAGCGCTCTCAAGCAATCTGTCAAAAACGATCCCTAACTTTGAGCGAGAGGATGTTCAAATCGATATTATTGAATGCCTCGAACTTTCAAAAGCCTTGGAACATGTCACTGAAGATGGTGATATTCAAGCTGTCGTGCTGAGTTGGGATGTGCACAACAAAAGTGGCGAACAAACCTATAGTCGCTTTATCGAGCAATTAAAAAGTATTCGTCTAGAATTACCGGTTTACGTTATTGGTGATGACACTAAAGGGCTTGAGATAGTCAACGAATCCGAGGAAATCGAGTCTTTCTTCTTTAAAGATGAAGTTATCTCAGATCCTGAAGCCATTTTAGGATATATGATCAACGACTTTGATGACAGAGCCGAGACGCCATTCTGGACGGCGTATCGCAGCTATGTCGGCGAAGCGAACGACTCTTGGCATACTCCGGGTCACAGCGGCGGTTCGAGCTTTAGAAACTCTCCTTATATCAAAGATTTTTATCAATTCTATGGCCGTAATGTATTTGTCGGAGACTTGTCTGTATCGGTTGATTCGTTAGGTTCACTGTCAGACAGCACCAATACCATTGGCCGCGCTCAGGAGTCCGCAGCGGCAACGTTTGAGGTTAAACGCACCTACTTCGTGACCAACGGTTCGTCCACCTCGAATAAAATTATTTTGCAAACCCTCCTTCGCAAGGGCGATAAGGTGATCATCGACCGCAACTGTCATAAGTCTGTGCACTATGGCATTTTGCAATCGGCCAGTTTCCCAATCTATTTGTCGAGTATCTTAAATCCAAAATATGGCATATTTGCACCGCCTTCACTGGCCGATATTAAGCAAGCGATTGAACAAAATACCGATGCAAAACTACTGGTGCTCACAGGCTGTACCTATGATGGTTTGCTGAGCGACCTGAAACAAGTCGTAGAATTTGCTCATCAGCATGGCATCAAAGTCTTTATTGATGAAGCTTGGTTTGCTTACTCGCTATTTCACCCTAGCTTGCGCCATTACTCCGCCATTCATGCAGGTGCCGATTATGTCACCCATTCGGCGCATAAAGTCGTATCGGCATTTTCGCAGGCGTCTTATATCCATATTAATGACCCCGATTTTGATGCTGATTTCTTCCGTGAGATTTACAGTATCTACGCCAGCACCTCGCCCAAATACCAGCTTATTGCGTCTTTGGATGTGTGCCAAAAGCAGCTAGAGATGGAAGGCTATAAGTTACTCAATGCACTGCTGAACCATGTTGCAGAATTCAAACAGCAGATGGCCTCGCTCAAGCATATTAAAGTGCTTGATAAGCAAGACTTTATGAATATATTCCCACATTTTAGTGGCGATAATATGGGGCATGATCCACTTAAAATCCTCATCGATATTAGTGAGCTGCCATACTCATTAAAGGATATTCATAAGTTTCTGCTGGACGAAATTGGGCTGGAGATTGAGAAATATACACACAGTACCATCTTAGTCTTACTAACCTTGGGTGGTACACGCTCAAAGATCATTCGTTTATACAATGCCTTAAAGAAACTTGATGGCGGCAAGGTAAAACTATCGAAGTCAACGCGACGCTCACGCTTACCTGAGAATTTGCCCGCTATTGACCTTGCTTGTATCCCTAGCGATGCCTTCTACGGCGAGCGTGAATCTGTACCTATTAGCAAGAGCAACAACCGTATTTGTGCAGGTTTAGTCACCCCATATCCTCCGGGTATTCCGCTTTTGGTGCCAGGTCAACATATTACCCAAGAGCATATTGAATATCTCAAGGAGCTGGCAGGGCAAGGATTGACCATTCAAGGTAGTTTCGATGGTGAGATCTATGTGCTTAAAGAGGACAAATAACGCGAGCTAATACCAGTTATCTTAATTAAGTGGTCTATTTTGAGGCGAGAAAATCTTGTCGATAACAAGGCAAAAATTTTGCTATTTAGTTGTTCTAAATAAAAAAGTTTTAACGCTGTTAGCGTCAGGTTTACTCCTTCAAATTGAGCAAGTATTAAGGTTAATTGGTATAGTATCATTATCCAGTACTAGGCAGCCATGTTGTAAGATATCGCAGCCTAGTATAATCAACTTCAAGCACTTTATTTTTCTTTCCATATCCCAAATACTGATTCACCGATTTAATGTTAACCCCCCACTAATTTAAGCGTTCTTTTGGCACAGCTATTGCTTATAAAACCACAGATGTCATTTTTTTGATTTGGAGTTTTGTATGGAATTTGCGTTGCTTGCTATTTTGGCTCTAGTGGTCGTTGCTTCCATTGTCGCTTCTAAGTACACCGATGTAGGTGGCAATCCTTATCCGTTTAATCGTAAAGAATCTGTTTTTACCACCGTTGAAGCATCGTTTCTACATTTATTAGAACGTGCCGTTGGCGATAGATATAAAATCGTAAGCCGTATTAAGCTCATTGATGTAATTGAGTGCAAACCGGGGATCTCTCCAAAAGCACGTCGTGCCGCGGTAACTAAAGCTAAGAATAAACAGTTGGATTATGTTTTGGTAGACAAAGAGACACTGAAAATTGTTGCCGCTGTAGACTTAGTCAATAATTCCAATAAAAACGGCCATAAAGCACAAAAAGATTGGTTTGTCAGTGGCGCTCTGGAATCTGCGGGTATTCCACACATTCGCATGAAAATCAAAAGTGGCTACCAAAGTGCTGAAGTTCGTGCGGCAATCTTATTCAAGCTCGGCCAAAAAGTGGAGATGCCAAAGAAAACCAGAAACCGCACCTACAAACCTGCAGTACTGTCACCTTCACAGGCAAAAGCACAGTCAACTCAGTTGGCAGAAATCTAGCAAAACGGGCGTCAGCCCGTTTTTTGTTTTACCTATCAAAACCCCTTTCGTATAATAAAAGCAATTTTGACACTGGGGCTTTCCCCACCACAAATTAGGAATCTTTTGATGAAAGTAGGCATTATCGGCGCAATGGAGCAAGAAGTTACCATTTTGCGTAACACCATGGAAAACCCGCAAACATTGACCAAAGGTGGCTTTACTTTTTATACCGGCAAACTGGCTGGTCTTGATGTAACGCTTGTACAGTCTGGCATTGGTAAAGTGGCAGCAACAGTTGCGACAACTTTGCTGATCGACAACTTTACGCCAGATTGCGTGATCAACACGGGTTCTGCAGGTGGTTTTGAACCATCACTAAACGTCGGCGATGTGGTTATTTCAAATGAAGTACGTCATCACGATGTTGATGTTACTGCATTTGGCTATGAAATTGGTCAAGTTCCACAAATGCCTGCTGCGTTCACTTCGCATGCAAAATTAGTTGAAGCTGCAGAGCAAAGCGTACATGAACTTGAAGGCATTCAAACTATGGTTGGTTTGATCTGTACGGGTGACTCATTTATGTGCGACCCAGTACGCATCGACAAGGCGCGTGCAGACTTCCCTACGATGTTAGCAGTCGAAATGGAAGGTGCGGCAATTGCGCAGGCTTGTCATTCTTTAAACACGCCATTTGTTGTGATCCGCTCGCTATCTGATATCGCCGGCAAAGAATCACCGCAATCATTCGAAGAGTATCTAGAAGTCGCTTCTGTAAACTCTTCTAAGATGGTGATGGCACTACTTAATAAGCTGGATAAGGTTACGCTTTAGTGCTCGACAGCTTGCTTCAGGCCCATGAGGGCCTGATCATTTTCTTACTGGCGATTTTTGCCAGCCTAGGGGTAAGGTTATCAACACTTTATCACCCTAATCTTATTCTTAGCCTTGTTTTTAAAGCCATTGCCGAAAGAGTTTATCGCCCCAAAGCGGCTTCTAGTTATCAACTTTTATCCGGCACACTCGGCTTCCTCCTACCAATATTAACTATCACTGTATTAACTCATGCGATTATTAGCTTTGCTTTTTATCCTAATTGGCTCGGTGGGCTGGTGTTGTTTTTATGCTTAGATATTAGCCATGAAAGCCGTGCTAAGCGTATTTCCGCATTGATAAAATCAAAGCAAAAAGTAACCGCAAGAGCCGTGTTGCAAGGAATGGTAGCAAGAGATGTAGAGAAGCTAACAGAGCTTGGTATTTGTAAAGCCGCCATAGATAGCACCGCATTAAATACCTTGCGCCATTTTTTTGTCATTGCTTTACTGTATCTAGCAGCAGGTCCCTATCTCGCGCTATTTTATAAACTATTACTACTGTGTGACCACGCTTGGCGGCAAGTAATGCTCCCCTCAAGCCGTTTTATGGCAAGTCTTTCCCGCATGATTTGGCTCGTTGAGTTTGTGCCTATTCGATTATTAATTACCTGCTTTTCGTTGCTACTTAGACCAAAGCAAACTTGGCACTACATTAAATACTACGGCCGTCACTTTAGCCAAACGAATACTGGATGGGCACTGAGCTTTTTTGCAGCAAATTTACATACACAACTCGCAGGGCCGCGTTTTTATTTTGGTGAACGTTTTGACGTGATGCGGGTAGGTGCAAAAACGCAACCCTCATCTGAACATATTCAGCATTTACTCGGACTACTCAACCAAATGCGCTGGCTATTTATTGCCACTTCCGCCTTACTACTTGTAATTATTAATTTTCTCAGGCTGATGGCTTAGGATACTTAGAAAAATAAGCTCTCCCACTTAGCCAAAAACAAAAAACCCAGCACAAGGCTGGGTTTTTAAAAGCTCAGAAAAACTTACTTTTTCTTCACTGCTTTTTTATTTGGAAGGTCAGTGATTGAACCTTCGAAGATTTCAGCAGCTAGACCGATTGACTCGTTCAGCGTTGGGTGAGCGTGGATAGTAAGCGCTAGGTCTTCACCGTCAGCACCCATCTCTACTGCTAGACCGATTTCACCAAGCATTTCACCTGCATTGATACCAACCATAGCACCACCGATCACACGGCCTGACTCTTTATCAAAGATAAGCTTAGTAGAACCTTCAGTACGTGCAGAAGCGATTGCACGACCAGAAGCAGCCCACGGGAATACCGCAGTTTCAATGCTTAGACCTTGCTCTTTTGCTTCTTTCTCAGTCACACCAACCCAAGCGATTTCTGGATCTGTATATGCAATTGAAGGAATACACTTAGGATCGAAGTAATGCTTCTTACCAGAGATAACTTCAGCAGCAACGTGACCTTCATGAACCGCTTTGTGTGCAAGCATAGGTTGACCTACGATGTCACCGATAGCGAAGATGTGATCAACGTTGGTTTTCATTTGCTTGTCAGTGCTGATAAAGCCACGCTCATCAACATTTACGCCCGCTTTGTCAGCGTCGATTAGCTTACCATTTGGTGTACGACCAACAGCAACTAGTACTTTGTCATAACGAACTTGGCCTTCTGGTGCTTGCTTGCCTTCGAAAGATACGTAGATACCGTCTTCTTTCGCTTCAACAGCAACAACTTTAGTAGAAAGCATTACGTTAAACTTGTCTTTAACGTACTTTTGGTAAATCTTGATAACGTCTTTGTCTGCCGCTGGTACTAGTTGATCAGCAAACTCAACTACGTCAATCGCTGAACCTAGTGAACGGTAAACAGTACCCATCTCGAGACCGATGATACCACCACCTAGTACAAGTAGCTTTTCAGGCACATCTTTAAGCTCAAGTGCACCTGTAGAGTCGATGATACGCTCGTCTTCAGGAATGAAAGGTAGGCTTACAGGCTGAGAACCCGCTGCAATGATTGCGTTTTCAAAGGTCACTGTTTTCGCACCATCAGCACCTTCAACTGCGATAGTGTTAGAACCTGTGAACTTACCGTAGCCATTAACTACAGTTACTTTACGCATCTTAGCCATTCCGCCAAGACCACCAGTAAGTTGACCGATAACAGACTCTTTCCATGAACGGATTTTGTCTAGATCAATTTGTGGAGCACCGAAAGAAACACCGTGAGAAGCCATTTCAGCTGCATCGTCAATTACCTTTGCAACGTGAAGAAGGGCTTTTGAAGGGATACAACCAACGTTCAAGCACACACCACCTAGCGTGTCGCGAGATTCGATTAGTGTAACGTCTAAACCTAAGTCTGCTGCACGGAATGCTGCAGAGTAACCACCAGGACCACCGCCTAGTACAACAACTTGAGTTTTGATTTCGTTGCTCATGTTATTACCTTAACTGTTATTTGAACGGGTTTACTCGTCGAGAGTAGCCGACCCAAAGTGCCTGCCAAACACCCGATTCGGGGCACAGGGCAGAGAGAGTTATTATTGCTCGAAAGTGTATCATTCACACTCTCTGTTGTCCCGCCTAATTATCAAGCGGAACAATAAAATACAAGAAAACCGCATCACCTAAATCATGCGGTTTCTATTCTTACATTACTAGCTGGCGAATATCGCTTAGGTAGTTTGCAAGTGTCACAGTAAAGCGAGCTGCTAGCGCGCCGTCAATGACACGATGGTCGTATGAACAGCTTAGCGGCACCATTAGGCGCGGCTCAAACTCTTTACCATTCCATTTCGGTTTGAAGTCTGACTTAGAAACACCCAAAATCGCAACTTCAGGAGCATTAACGATTGGCGTAAACGCCGTACCGCCGATACCGCCTAGGCTTGAAATAGTGAAACAGCCGCCCTGCATATCAGCAGACGTCAGTTTACCATCACGTGCTTTCTTGGAAATTTCCATCAACTCACGTGATATCTCAATGATGCCTTTCTTGTTCACGTCGCGAACAACAGGAACCACTAGACCATTTGGTGTATCAACCGCGATACCGATGTGAACATATTTCTTCAAGATTAAGCTCTCACCATCTTCAGATAGTGAAGAGTTAAATGTTGGGAACTCTTCAAGTGCTTTTGCAGCCGCTTTCATCACGAATACTAATGGCGTGATCTTCACACCCATTTTCTTCTTCTCAGCTAGCACGTTCTGTTCTTTACGGAACGCTTCAAGCTCTGTGATATCTGCTTCGTCAAACTGCGTAACATGTGGGATTTGTACCCAGTTACGGTGAAGGTTTGCACCCGATAGCTTGTTGATGCGAGAAAGTTTCTTCTCTTCAATTTCACCAAACTTGCTGAAATCTACTTTTGGCCAAGGAATAAGACCAAGCTCACCGCCGCCAGTGTTGCCACCTTTTGCGATTTGACCAGACTCAACTTGCTTAACCAGCTCTTTCACGTAGTTTTGTACGTCTTCTTTTAGTACACGATTTTTACGACCTGTACCTTTAACGCGAGCTAGGTTAACTCCAAACTCACGCGCTAAACGACGTACCACAGGTGATGCGTGGGCATACTGATCATTGGCCACAAAGTCATCTTTTTGTGCAGAAGCTTTTGGTGCTTCAGCTTTTGCCGCGGGAGCCGCTGATTGAGCTGGTTTTGCTTCAGTTTTAGCTGCTGCCTGAGGTGCAGGTGCCGCGCCTTTCACTTCGAATACGAAGATTAAAGAGCCCGTTGATACTTTGTCGCCCGCATTGACTTTGATCTCTTTAATCGTACCTGCAAACGGTGCTGGTACTTCCATTGAGGCTTTGTCGCCTTCAACCGTGATAAGAGATTGTTCGTCTTCAACGCTGTCGCCAACAGCAACCATGATTTCAGTGACTTCAACTTCGTCGCCACCGATATCTGGTACATGCACTTCTTTTTCAGCTGATGCAGCTGGTGCTTGCTCTTCAGCTGGCGCTTCTGCAGCTTCAGTAGTCGCAGGCGCATCACCGCTACCTGCCACTTCGAAGATGAAGATCAATGAACCGGTTGACACTTTGTCACCTGCGTTGATTTTCACTTCTTTAATAGTACCTGCAAATGGTGCTGGTACTTCCATTGAAGCCTTGTCGCCTTCAACCGTGATAAGCGATTGCTCTTCTTCAACAACATCGCCCGCAGCTACTAAGATTTCAGTTACTTCAACTTCATCGCCACCAATATCTGGTACGTGAACTTCTTTCACTTCTGTCTTGCCTGAGGCGCTTGCTTCTGGCTTAGCTTCTTCTGCTGGTTGCTCTGCCGGTGCTTCTTCACCTGCCGCTTCAAAAACCATAATCAAAGAGCCAGTCGATACTTTATCGCCTTCCGCTATTTTGATTTCTTTAACTGTACCCGCCACTGAGGCAGGTACTTCCATTGATGCTTTGTCGCCTTCAACAGTGATAAGCGATTGCTCTTCTGCAACCGTGTCACCTACGCTTACTAGGATCTCGGTTACTTCAACCTCATCGGCACCAATATCTGGAACATGAATTTCGATTGCCATCACTCGTCCTCTTATGCGTAAAGTGGGTTAGTTTTGGTGGTGTCGATATCAAATTTCTTGATAGCGTCAGTCACTACTGATTTTTCAACTTTGCCTTGCTTAACTAGCTCGCCAAGTGCAGCAACTACCACGTAACCGGCGTTCACTTCAAAGTGACGACGTAGGTTTTCACGGCTGTCTGAACGACCGTAGCCGTCTGTGCCAAGTACTTTGTAAGATGCACTTGGCATAAATGCACGTACTTGATCAGCATAGTTTTTCATGTAATCCGTAGCAGCAATTGCTGGCGCATCACCAAGCACGCTGGTGATGTAAGCTACTTTTTGCTCTGCTTCTGGGTTAAGCATGTTGAAACGCTCTGCATCTTGACCGTCACGAGCAAGCTCGTTAAATGACGTTACAGAGAATACGTCTGAACCGATACCGTAATCGTCGCTTAGAATTTGCGCCGCTTTACGTACTTCGTTCAGGATAGTACCCGAGCCCATTAGCTGAACCTGTGCTTTGTCGCCAGTGTAGCTTTCAAGCTTGTAAATACCCTTACGAATACCTTCTTCAGCGCCTTCAGGCATTGCTGGCATATGGTAGTTTTCGTTCATTAGCGTTAGGTAGTAGAACACGTTCTCTTGCTCTGGACCGTACATACGACGGATACCATCTTGCAGAATAACCGCTACTTCAAATGCAAACGTTGGGTCGTAAGAAATACAGTTAGGCACTGTACCTGCTTGAATGTGTGAGTGACCGTCTTCGTGCTGTAGACCTTCACCATTTAGCGTTGTACGACCGGCAGTTGCCCCTAATAGGAAGCCACGCGCTTGTTGGTCGCCCGCCATCCACGCCATATCACCTACACGTTGGAAACCAAACATTGAGTAGTAGATATAGAACGGGATCATTGGTAGGTCGTTGGTGCTGTATGACGTTGCTGCTGCAACCCATGAAGACATCGCACCTAGCTCATTGATACCTTCTTGTAGTACCTGACCTGACGTTGCTTCTTTATAGTAAGAAACGATATCGCGGTCTTCTGGGCTGTAGTTTTGGCCGTGCGGGTTGTAAATACCGATTTGACGGAATAAACCTTCCATACCAAAAGTACGCGCTTCATCAGCAATAATTGGAACAACGCTCTTACCGATATTCTTGTCTTTTAACAAGATATTAAGTGCACGAACGTATGCCATTGTGGTTGAGATATCACGCTTTTGTTCTTCTAGAAGCGGTTTAAATGCATCTAGCTCAGGTAGCGTAAGCGTTTCTGTGAAGTTAGGTAAACGCTTAGGTGTATAACCGTGAAGCGCGTTACGGCGAGCATGTAGATATTCGTGCTCTTTTGACCCTTCTTCTAGCGTCAAGTAAGGTAGCTCTTGTAATTGCTCATCAGATACCAAGTCATCTAGGCCTAGACGTGAACGTAGGTGTGCTACGTGTGTCATGTCCATTTTCTTAACTTGGTGAGCAATGTTTTTGCCTTCAGCCGCAGCGCCCATGCCGTAACCTTTAACGGTTTTAGCTAAGATCACAGTTGGACGACCTTTGGTGTCTTGTGCCGCTTTAAATGCAGCAAATAGCTTAGATGGCTCATGACCACCGCGCTTCAACGCGAAGATTTCGTCGTCAGTCATATCAGCAACAAGCGCTGCTGTTTCTGGGTAACGACCGAAGAAGTGCTCACGTACGAAGGCACCATCTTTTGCTTTGTAAGTTTGGTAATCACCGTCAACTGTTTCATTCATCAGTTGCAGCAATTTACCCGTAGTATCTTTGGCAAGTAGCTTATCCCAACCAGAACCCCAAACGACTTTGATCACGTTCCAACCAGCACCTTTAAATAGGCCTTCTAGTTCTTGGATGATCTTACCGTTACCCATTACTGGGCCGTCAAGACGCTGTAGGTTACAGTTGATTAGGTAGCATAGGTTGTCTAGCTTTTCACGGGCAGCAAATGAAATCGCACCACGTGATTCTGGCTCATCCATTTCACCATCACCAAGGAAGGCGTAAACGCGTTGCTCAGACGTATCTTTTAGACCACGGCCATCTAGGTACTTAAGGAAACGCGCTTGGTAGATAGACGCAATTGGACCTAGACCCATAGAAACCGTTGGGAACTGCCAGAATTCAGGCATTAACTTAGGGTGTGGGTATGAAGAAATACCGTTACCGTCTACTTCCTGACGGAAGTTATCTAGCTGCTCAGCGCTTAGGCGGCCTTCAACAAATGCACGAGCATAAATGCCCGGAGAGATGTGACCTTGGTAATACACTAAGTCACCACCGTCTTTCTCGTTTGGTGCACGGAAGAAGTGGTTGAAACACATTTCATAGAATGCAGCTGACGACTGGTAAGAGGCCATATGCCCGCCCAGCTCAAGATCTTTCTTCGAAGCACGAAGTACGATCATGATCGCATTCCAACGGATGATAGAGCGAATACGACGCTCAAGGTTCACATCCCCTGGATACGCAGGTTCTTGATCTGCTGGGATTGTGTTGACATAGTTAGTCGTAGTGCCTGTTGGCATATCTACGCCATCAAGACGCGCTTGCTCTAATACTTGCTCTAACAAGAACTGAGCGCGCTCTACGCCTTCTTCTTTTACTACCGACTCAAGCGCCTGTAACCATTCTTGGGTTTCTAGCGCGTCTACGTCAATTTTATTGACTTCAGACATATGGAGTGTTCCTTATGTTTAAAATACGAATTTATTCTATTTGTGCCAATTCTTACTGAATCAAGTCCGATTACTGCTGTTTTGTTCTACGCAGTGAACGTTCTATTCGCGAACGCTCTTTACCGGCTTCTAATAACGCTTCTTCGATAAAGGCTAAGTGGGCGTTACTAGCAAGTCTTGCTTGTTCAGGGTTACCATTGATCACCGCATCTAATAACAACTTTCTGTGCTCACCGAGCTGCTCACTCACATCTGATTTTTGCACCAAGACCGTTAAGTTTTGCAACACGTTTTGCTCAAGCAGTGACTGCATCCCTTTTACAAGATGAAGCAGGACGACGTTATGTGACGCTTCTGCAACGGCAAAGTGAAAAGCATTAATTGCCCTTGCCTTTTGCATCAGGTCATCACCTATCTCTGCAATATTGTCAAAGCTTTGTTGTACCTTTGCAAAGTCATTCTCTGTGCCCCTGAGTGCCGCATAGTAGGCGGCGATGCCTTCTAATGCATGACGAAACTCAAGTAAATCGAACTGAGATTCTGGATGCTTACTGATCAAGTCGAATAACGGATCAGTCAGCCCTTCTTCTAGCTGATTCTTAACATACGTGCCACCACCTTGCCGACGGGTAACAAGCCCCTTAGCTTCCAATTTCTGGATAGCCTCACGAAGTGATGGACGCGACACTTCAAACTGCTTAGCTAGTTCACGCTCAGGCGGCAACTTTGCACCGGGTAATAACGAGCCCTCGAGGATCATATTCTCAAGCTGTTCTAGTATTACGTCGGATAATTTTGCTGCTTTAATCTTTAAAGACATTGAAATAACGCCAATTTTTTATGATGTGACCTAGCCAGACCGCTGACTTATTTTAATCAATTTGGTAAGAATTAACTTCATAGGTAAATTGGTCATACCAAATTTGCACAATACGTTATCAAAATCCATGACAACTGTCAAAATTCAGCCCAATTCAATAATTAGCTGAGTGTAAAAACAACAGTTGGCGTGCATAAACTTTAACCAAGAATCGGGCAAATTTAAAAGGCGATTTAAATGGTCAGACCAGGTAGACATATACCATTAAACGCTAAATCAAGCTGCCGGAAAGGCGGTTTGGATAAGGCAAGTCTTAATCTAAAGCAGCCAATGACGATTCAAGATAGTCTTTACGATTGTTGGCTGTAAAGCATGCTCTAAAATCCCACTGAATACACTATTAGGCTTTACGTGTAATAACATTCTTTATGCTTTATAACCGTCAAAATAGCCAACAGGCTATGCAAAACATTAAAAACAAATTTAGATTCTAACTTATGAATGATTTCGCAACGGATCAGGACATTATTTGGTTTTAGCAAAACCAAAAAGCAATCAATCGGTAAACACACGAGAGCAGCGAGCACGATACTGAGCAACATAGTCTTCATCCGCCCATAGTTTTTTAAGCCCTTCGTTATACAACTCGACATATTCACTATGATGTTTATTGATTAGCAAATAGCCTTTTTGAATAAAAGCTGGGATCGCTTGCGCCACTAATAACTCCGCCTCTTCAGCTGGCAGTTCCTGCTGATAGGACTTCGCCGATTTTTCGTCCATAATCATAATATCCGCACGGTTTCGTAGGATCAGTGCCACATTTTTACTGGTATACGTGGCATATGAGGTTTTGATTCCAAGCGTCTCTACCGCTTCTAGCAGAGAAGTCGGATAAGTTAACCCTTGATTGAGCAACAATCTAAATGGCTTAAGATCTGCGTAACTCGTATAGGTAAACGCTAAATCTCGATGGTGATAAAAGCGTGCCGTTTCTTCAGTGAGTGGGTATTGAGTGTAAATATAGTCTTTGCTCCTTTGCTCACTGTAATACCAATAAGCACTACCAATATAAGCCGCCTTCATTCCCTCTTGATAGGCGCGCTCCCAAGGCATAAATAAAAATCGGACTTTTATATCAGAGAGCGCAAAGACATCTCGGATCACAGCAGCCACACAGCCTTGATCTTGTTTCGCTTGATCTAAGTACGGCGGCCATTGCCCCGTCGTAATATTCACCTGAGTATCAAGCGCGCTCGCACTCCCACCCACACAACACAGTAAAATCAACGGCCAAACTACTTTCATCTGTATGCTCTGTTATTTTTTCAAAAAGTATAGGCAACGAATTAGATTATGGGTACATTGTTGTAGAAAAAAGAATGGCAAATAATGCAAACGATGCGCTATGACACACTAAAGTAGATGTTATTTGATGCCATGGGAGTAGGCCGATAATCAAATTACCCATTGCCAAGTTTACCGATAATCGAGTATAACCAGAGTCTCTGGGCATGTATTACACAAGGATATTACTTTGGTTTGGCGGGTCTTTGTCCTACTACTTATCATCACAATGATATTGTTTGCGCTTTATTTTATCTATCCAAGTGCAGCAGCAAACTCGATGAGGTCTATCAAACCTTTATTGACTGAATTAGGCATACAGCTAGACACCCATACAGAAAAACGTTTAAGTCAGCCAGACACCACTCCTCACCTAACGGTTGCACCACCAAAAGTAACAAAACAACAGCTACCTGAAGTACCAGAAAAAGCCTTTTATAACCTAAACGGGCACAGTGATATTGTTAATATGTTCAGCGGCATCTCAACACCTACCTGCGGAGCACTAAAGCGCGAAGTATCTTCCTTGCAAACACAATTCAGCGACATTGAAAATTTTCAACTTAATCTAACGGGTGAACCCGTGAGCCCTTATGTTGAGTATCAGGCGCAGCAAACCCTCAACGTGGTGTATATGATGTTTAAGCACTTTTTTAACCAGTTAGCACACAAAGAAGCCTTATCCCCCATCCAATTGAACATGCATATTGCCGCCAATGACACTGACTACAATGAGTTAATCCTCTCTCGCGATGCAGAGCCCGCTGGCACCTTGGGCATGTACTTTTTGTTTCAAAACCAAGGCTTTATCAATGGCGGTCGCACGGAAGAAGAAACGCTAAGAACGCTCATTCACGAGTCCGTGCACGCCCTCGTTTTTTACTATTTCGGCGTAACCCCTCGATGGGTAACGGAAGGCTTAGCCGAGTATTTTGAGCACCTAAGAATTACCGAAACAGCTCAATTTTCAGTTTACCTCTCTGACGAAGATTGGTTAACGAAAGAAGGGATTTTAAAATCGCGCTTTACTAAGCTTGATATTAACACCCTATTCAATAGCGAAAATCAGTGGCAAACCATGCAAAGTGCCACCTTATATGCCAATAGTTATCTGTTTACCGGATTTATGGTCGAGCACAACAGCAACGCTTTTTTCGAGTATTTACGACAAGAAAGCAGCAACCCGTGCAATATTGTACCTGCACAAAACATCGAGCAGCTCTTTCGTAATTTTAATGAAAATGTCGAATCACAATTTGAGGGATGGCGTAACACACCTCGCCAAATTCAACATGGCGCATGGCAATAGCCCCGAGAATGAGCGCAGGTTATATAAAACCCCGACTAGACCCCTATCACAATATATCTGAAAACGCATTTATGCGTATCGAGTTCATTTTTTGCAAAAATGCGCTCGCTAAATACAAATGCGAATTGAAAAAATAGATTACATAAACTTATGTATTCAACTCCAGCCAAAACTCTAGAAACATAGAGACCACTGGGGTAAAGTTAATGTTTATAACATAATACTGAAGTCAAACACTATTGAGCTGAACCAGCAACGGCTAAAAGAGTACCTTAATGACATCTAATCAGCTAAATAAAGTAAGTAAATTTCTAAGTTTTGTACTTCGTCACAAGCCCGATGCCATTGGATTGGAATTAGATCAATATGGTTGGGCTAACATTAATGAGTTAATAAGTAAGGCGTATACCTCAAATGGTTTAAGTAATTTATCATTTGATCTAATCCAACAAGTTGTAGAAACTAACGAAAAAAACGATTCATAATTTCTGACGATTATTTACGCATACGAGCAAATCAAGGTCACTCTGTTGATGTTGATTTGCAGCTAAGGCAGATGGAACCTCCTGAATTTTTGTACCACGGCTCAGCTACACGTTTTTTGGATAACATATTGGCTCAGGGCTTGATCCCCCAAGAACGCCTGTATGTTCACCTTTCGTCGAATATTGATACCGCAAAAGCAGCAGGACAACGATACGGAAAACCTATAATTCTCAAAATAAAAGCCCGAGCTATGTACGAATCAGGTTTTAAATTTTATCTCTCTGAAAATGAAGTTTGGTTGACTAAGCAAGTACCCGCGGAACTAATATGCATTTAAAGGTTAACCTTTTTAGCGCAATTAATAAGAGTTAAACACTCACCAGAATCTTTTGGAAGATGCTCAATATTTGTCAACCCGACTTGGTCTACGATAGCGGTGACAATACCAATATTATCTCCTCTAAACCATTCAGCAACTTGACCTTGGTTCAAAGAATTTTTATCACTGAAGCCAAAGACTAACCTTTCTGATTCATCTCCACCAAACGAGTTATCCCAGTAATAAATACCAGTATCAAAAATTTCAGGGTTACTTTGATAATTCCAAGATTGTAGCAGTGCCTCAATGCGAATGTTTGAGGCGAGCCATTTACCATGCCATTTAGCATAGGCTTTTGCCTCTTCACTATAGATATCCGTTGCATAATCAGACTTATCTATACCAAAAGGGCGAGATGTAAGTATATCATCAACTTGTAAAAACGAGTCATCTCTAACTGTGTACTTTACTAAACGCTGGAACACATGGTATTGCCAGTAGAATACTGGGTGTATTGACAGCCAACCTATAACTCCTTTTCCAAAACCTAACGGGTTAGTAGTTTTGACCATAAAGACTAACTCATAAGGATCAAACCATAACTCTCCAGCTTCTGCACTACTAGGTGGTATCTCGCTTACATAGCAAACCCCTCCTCCAAGCAGATCTACTTCAAGAGAAATATTTGTTCCTGCTTCGAAGTAGGCTTTAAGTGCCTTTTGGTGATGAACCATTCCGTATGCATTAAGTGCGTCACATAATTCCCTTTTCATTTTTAGGCCGTTTGATTCTAAATATGAGCAATAGGTATCACATAATTTAATTAGGTGCTCTGCTTTACTACTTACCATTATAGACGTTTATCCTTTTTAATTGATTGATATATTTTGCCCATTCATTCTCATTTTTAAATTTGAAAACTGGTGGTGACGAGCTCCCGGTAATTGGAAAGTATCCAATTTTTTGCTGTTGTTGTATGTTGTAGTGGTCAACTAATTCCAGACAGTGAATTAAGTATTTCTTCTGCTACTGCTGGAGCTTGCATATCATTATGGCTATGTGGCCTTGAGCGAACAAAAGACGGTCGTCAATGTTACCTTCATCCTACAAAGTGGGCGTTCAGTCAACTCGTTTCTGCCCCAAAATGAGTCTAGTCGAGTGTCGCAAATGAGCGAATAGAAGATCTCTGGTCTTTATATTGAGAAGCACTGCAATTGAACATTTACTATGATTCCATTGCTCAGCTTTTTGTCGCATTGGCGACGGCAACCAAAGAGGGGCTGCCGCTTACCCTTCTCTGGACTCTCCCAGCGCCCCTAAAATTATGTTTATTTTCAGGCGTGATAAAAGGGTGAAAGGGTGTCGCCTGTTAGGTTTTTTTCAATGTTGCAAGAGACGACTCCATTTTTCCGATAAGCTGCAAGAGACGACCCCACTTTCACTTTCAGGTAATCTATTCGCCGCTAACTTTAAGCGCTTGCTGATAAAAGACCCACTGCTGTTCAATGATTTCACGGAAGACTTTGTCTTGTTCTATAGGATGGATATCTAAATCCTCAAGCGTTCCTTGGTACAAGGTTTCACCACCATCCACTTCTGCGCGTAAAGCCTTCGCTAACACCTGCTCGGATCCTTCAAGTTGACCTAATAACGCTAAGGCGTATGCCTTGTTGCCAATACAGATACCAGAGGCATGTTCGCGAATCGCCAATTCAAATTTTTCTAAGGCTTGATTGAGGAGTATGTTAGCACCGTCAAACTCACTTTTCTGAATCAGTGGCTTACTCTGGCATAGCAAGGTAAACCCAACTTGATTAAGAGCCATCGCAACCTGCTCTCGCAAAGCCGGCGTTTGGTCGTCACCAACGTAAGCGATTAAGTCATTGTAGGTTTGGATTGCTTGTTCGGACTGATTTAGCTGGTCTTGCGTAACACCTTTGTTGACCATAGCCTTCACAACCTGCTCTCGCAAAGCCGGCGTTTGGTCGTCACCAACGTAAGCAATTAAGTCATTATAGGTTTGGATTGCTTGCTCAGACTGATTTAGCTGGCCTTGCGTAACGCCTTTGTTGAGCATGGCCTTCACAACCGACTCTTGCAAAGCCGGCGTTTGGTCGTCACCAACGTAAGCGATTAAGTCATCGTAGGTTTGGATGGCTTGCTCAGACTGATTTTGCTTGCCTTGGGCTAGGCCTTTAGCAAATAACGCTCTGCTGGCGAAATCTTTCAAGCTTGGATCAGTATTAGATCCGATATAACCCACCACCTTTTCAAAAGCTAAAAGTGCAGATCCGTAGTTTTTGTCATTAAAATCTTCTCGTGCTTTATCAAAAATAGTTTGCACATGAATAAGCTTTCCTTGGATTTCTTGTTGCCCGTGGAGCTCGTCAAACTTAGTCGAATACTTTTTTAGCTCGTCTTTGAAATTTTGTTCTTGTGCTTCAAGAAGACACTGACTTTCTGATTTGATGTATTTCTGCGCTTCTTTTTGTGCTTCTGCAACCGCACGTTTTTTAGCCGTAAAGCCTAACAAGATAGCCGCAACTGTAATGATAGCGCCAAAAACAGTCAGAATGAGACCCCACATATTGGTATTCCAACTAACGTCGCCAATCCTACGGTCATAAGATGCCAGTTCTTTAGCTTGGTTTTCAGTCTGTGCGGTTAGCTTTTCTTTCATTTCAACAAGCTGAACTTGCAGCCTATTTAGCTCTGCCTCGACATTTTTTAAATCGCTCCTGCTTACATTCTGTAACTGTAACGTCGCTTCAAGTTTTGCGCTTTTCGCTTGCAGCTCAATAAGCTGACCAATCAGCCAAGTTTGATCTACTACTGCTTGAGATTTTACAGCGGCTTGATTAGCTGCATCAGAAGCAAAACATGTTGAAGGGCTAAGCAATCCGATAGAGAACGTCAAAAATAAAATTAGATAGCGCAAAACGAGCATCCTTGTCCGACTACTGATACATTGGAAAAAGCGTTAAACGCGCAAAATACGCTGCCTCAATATACGGTAGTTAGGTTTATTTAAGTCATTGAATTATATAGTTGGTGTGTTGACTAAAACAAGCAGTTTTTAGTCCCTAAAAAACCAATAGGTAATCATGGGGTCACACATTAACGCGGTAAGTTGGGCTTTCTTATCATCATTGTCGGGAGGCGTGTTTCCGCTACTTACCCGACCAACGTAGTTTAAAAAGTAGCATTAAAGATCTGCTTCTGGCACTGAGCCGTCCTTTCGGCTCAAACTCATTTCTGTCCAAATACGAGTTTGTCCGCTATTCGCTCTTGTAGGCCATTAATCAGTTGCGAACTGTCAGATTTGATTAAGCCTTAACAATCAAACCTGTGTTCAATTTAAAAGACTTAAAAAGGTGCTATTGGTTATGGGGTAATTGGTTAAATAGCGTAACGATATCAACCATAACACGCTTCTCTCCAAAGTCTGTTAAGAAAGCCGCGTCCCGTGGCTTTTACTTTGCTAGGTCAAAGTTCGTCTTCATTTTCTTCTAGGATAGCTAAGAACTCATGGAAATTTGAGCTAATATGCCTTATTGCTTTATCTCCATCTTCAAGTTGCGAAGAGATAATAAATATAACTTCAGGCTCAGTTATTTTATGGCGAAAGTCAAAAGCGATTAGATTTGAGTCAAAAGTTATAGCAAAAGGTACTATTTTATCCGATAGAAACTCACCTATTTCTTCTCTTTGATCTGAAATACTATAAATTTCGAAATCATCATTTACTAAATTTTGGCAGTGAAGGAAATGTGCGATTGAACAAAGTCCTTTTCCTACTTCAAAAGATGAATAAACAGGCTTATCTCCAAAGTATAATTCCATGAAGTTCAAAAACTCTATCGGAAATTTAATCTGAAGTTCTAACTCAAACTCCTTTAGGTAGCTTGGATTATAAGTCGGCTTATTTTCTTTCCACAAATATGGTTCACATTTAAACATAATTAATATCCTCCTCCCCAAATAGACATACCACCTGTATGTCTAAAGGTATCATGTGTAGTTCTGTCAATAAGCTGCATTCTGCCAGTGTCTGATGATGCTATGTCAAACCATCTGAAGGATTTTGTTTATGATAGTGTCGCTTTTAGTTTTATATCACTTTGGATAACGCAGCAATGACTACGACGTCATCGGCAATCTCCAGCTTTTAAGTGAATTATGGTGCTAGTACATCGTCATTATTGATAATCGATTATTTGCCCGATCATTTACTCCAAATGTAGCCAGTTTAAAAAGGACTGATCTGACTACAATATTCTATTCTTAGTCATTTAAAAGGAAAGGAAAGACTTATCTTCGTCTATTTTCGAGGCATGATCAGTTGCTTCATCTTCATCCGGCTGTAGCGCTTGAAAAAATGAAGATAGGTTCGTAGAAACCTCATAAAATTCCTGTTCGCTTTCACCACTTTCATGATCCCAGCAGTAGACTTTGAGATCTCTTTTTCCCAAACAAAGTTGATCGCCACCACAAGAGGAGCCAAAAATAAAATAGCCTTTTTGCTCAAGTTCTTCGTACATGGCATTTTTCTGGAGTATATTGTTATCTTGATTATCAATACCATAAAGAATTTCCACCGACTGATAGCCATCATGATCAGTCAGTGGGGTAGCTTGATTAGGCTTAATTTTTGCACCTGAATCAAAAATAACTGATGAATTAAATAGTGAATAAAGTTCCTTTAGTTCATCTGGTATTTCGAACTTAAATCTATTTTCAAGCTCATTGATATCAATAACTTCATCGCTGCATTCATGCAAAGGCATGGCTCCAAGAGAGTCAAGAACATTCTTAATCATAACTTACTTTCCTTTTCTTAAATCAGAAGCTGATCCTATATGAGGTATATTACCATGCAATTTCGTAGGTATAAGCTGGATTATTGTAGCACTAGCGTGGTGTGGAGTTAAATCTAGCTTACTCAGCAATTGCCTAGCGGCATTTTTACTTTTCAGGCCTTTTTGATCAGCTATATATTTGTATACTTGACCAAAGTCTTGCCGTGTACCATTTAATTCATTTGGTGCGAACGCAATTTGGCCCTTAGACCATGGTGTAAAGTCAGGCCTACCATTTTTAAATGTGATTGGCTGACCACCAGTAATTTCATTTACTTCTTTGAGTGTTGATTGCCACGTACCATCACCGGGCACACCTGTAGCCCACTTACCATTTTTTCTTGGTAGACGAGATACTAGTGTTTTGGGCTTGTTTCCAGCCCCCAGCAACTCATTCCCTTTTGGCGGCTCCAATTCATCGGCTTTGGCTTTGGTGGGCTTGTCGGTGACGCCTCGAATTGGTGATTGGCCTTGATATTCATCCAGTGCTTTATTAACTCGCTGTCCGATTTCTTGGGCGGCTTGTTGCATATGCTGGTCGATTTTGGGGGTGACGTCGTCTAGGCGTTTTACCGTGGCTTGCATGCCTTCGATGGCGGCGTCTGGAAGTAGTAGGTCGTAGTGCCAACTGGTAGACATGTCGTCGAGTGAATCGCGCAGGCCTTTGACGATGTTTTTAACTTCCGTGGCGGATTGTTTTCCTAGGTCTTGCCAGTTGATGTCTCTTAGGTATTTAACTGGGTCGCCTTTACTGACTTTTCTTTGGGTAAAAAGCCGCAGTACGGCAAGCGCAGCACAGAGAGACTCTCCAGTATTTTTCAAGATAACCTTACCCACGCCTTTGACTGCTGAGCCCACAACTGGCACTAAACCAATACCTGTTAGGGTAAAGGCAAGCCAAGCGTCGGTGTCGTTGGCTTCATCATCGTCGGTTAGTAACATGACATTGGCGGTGATATCTCGTAAATCCATGACTTGGTCGATAATCGGTATCATGGAAATCGAGGGGC
>NZ_JAMXSE010000020.1:0-118095 GCF_024124685.1 Pseudoalteromonas sp. OANN1 | reverse complement strand
GTGATTATATCAACGGATATTATAACAACGTTAGGCCTCATCATTATAATGCTGGTTTAGCGCCAAATGAATCTGAGGTTAGATACCAAGATTCTAAAACTGTGGCCAAAATTAGTTGACCACTACAAAAGTTATTCTCTTTTTTACTGATTTAGAATTAGAGAAGATTTTGAAGGCGCTTAAAGAGTTGGAGTTAAATCAAAGCAAGGAATTAATTTTAATCGATGCTAGAGCTACAAATAAGCCTTCTGGCTCCAATGCAAAATAGGCGACTTCATTGAATTCTTTATGTGTATCAAGTCCGATAAAAAGTATGTTATGTTTGTTCATGCTAGCCTCAGCTGTTTAGTTATTTGACAAACTAATTATGGCTCTGGCTTTGTATTAAGCTAACCCACGAAAAAAGCGGAGGCTAGCACCGTGTGGGAGTCACTATGTCTAGGTGTGCAATGAAGCGTGTAGTGCTGTTTGTCGTTTCGATACCATTTCTATTCTTCGGTTTGCTACTAGCATCGTTGGATTTCAATAATTTAGTGTTAGAAGCTAAAACAACTGCGAATGATACAAGATTACAAGTTCAGCGAACGAAAATAAGAGCAGCAGAAATCAATGATTACATCAGCGAGTTTTACGAATTACCTACTAACAAACTATTAGCTTGTGATTGGCAACCATGCCCCCAACACTTTTTTTGGTTATGGAATTTGACATCGCTAGAGAAGGGACATTATAAACTTAGCTATTTAAAAATGAGCAACCGATTTGGCCCATTTTATTATAATACAGTTGTATATGATTCAGTGAGTCAAACAACCAATCACGATTGGCTCCAAAACAAAAGAAATGTGTATTTTCTGGCGATTTTTAGATTGGCTATAGACTTGATAATTATGTTTTTCCCTATTGTCTCCTATATTTTGTACAGCAGGGTAAAGCACACCTAACAATCGCATAAACTCGATGGGACAAAAGACGTAGGCTCCCTTCGCTTCGCTTGGATTATAGCCTACGTATTTTTGCCCGCTATAAACAGCCAGATTGTGTATGAGCCTGCATCAGATCACTTCGTCGACGTACTCAAGTATTAAGCCAAGTTAATGTAGTAGAGGCCGTAGCCCACGATAAATGCAGGCACTGCAGAGTAGATAGTGGCAAATAGCGCCGCCCTTGGTGCCAGTGCTATCGCTGGAAATAACGCATCGCCATCGTTAGCAACGGCATTGGCTGCAAGGGCACTAAATGGCACGATACCTTGTAGGTAAAGCGTTGTAACGACAATTTGAGGTCCACAGCCTGGTAATAACCCTACAAGAATGGCCACCAGTGGTGCATACAGCGCATAGTCTTTAAACCAAACCGCGAGATCAAGCCCTAAATACGCAGTAGATAGCTCGTAAAGCAAAAAGCTTGCAACGACCCAAGCGGTCACAAAGTGCGTGTCCTGCAGCACTCTGGTGAGCTTTGAAGGTGGGTCGCATTCACCTTCTTCACAGGTGATATCTTTATAGCTGACGCCTTTTGAATTAAGTGCCCACACGCAAACAGCAAAAAGACATAATGCTGCACCAAGGCAAGCAATTTCTGTATCAAAAGGTGCTAAATCGACGTTAAAAGCAATCGCGAGTGCAATTGCAAGGCTAGGTAGTAAGCACAGCTTCCACACCTTACGGCTTAGACTAAACGCACGGCTCGCGTGTAAGGTTTCTTCTTCGACCTCATTGATGGTCTGCGGGACACAAAAATCGGGTTTATGAATTAAGTGCACACATAGCCCACTCACGATACCTACACCAACGCCCATCGCGATGATAGTGAGGCCTGTCAGGGGCTCTTTGGCGAGTAGCAAAAACGCTGCATCTCCCATCGTCGCAGTAAGCACAGCGACAACTGAAGCAAAGCTTGCTTGTTTTTTGGTAAATTGGGTGACCACGATAATCGCACCACCACAGCCGGGCAGTGCGCCCAATATTGACGCCATGGCTATTTCGAGAATAGGGGATTTGGTACTCAGATAACTGAGATTAAGCTGTGGAATTCTGTCAACAAGAAAGTAGTACACGAGCAGGGTAGCAGCAACAAAGACGCTGACTTGAAAGAATGCATCACTCAGCGCACTGACCACAATTGGTCTCGCCGTTTCAAATGCCATTAGTACAATAATAACGAGGGGTAAAATCAACCGCTTGTTGAACAATAAACTCACCTTAGCGCCATGTGCTGGTTGAGAGTATCGAAGTAGAGATGAAAACATAAAGTGCAACCCGTGTATTGTCTAAGTTGCACTTTAATTTCATTTTAAATGAAAATCAATATCATTTGTATTATTTTCTTTGGAACTCTGCGGTTGCCTTCCATTTTGGCCAAGCGTCTTGCTCAGAGACATCATAGCCAACTTTAAAGAACAGCTGTAGATCCTGTATCGCTCCGCTTAAATCCCACTCTTCACGGTAGCGATCGCAAGGCTGATGATAACAACCGCGCAATACTAAGCCCATACGTTTACGGTAGGTTTCAGTCTCTTCGTCACGTGCTTCGGTTCCACCACCGGCGTACATTGCAGGCACACCCATGTTCGCAAATGCGAAGTGATCAGAGCGATAGTAACCACCTGCGGCAGGACGTGGATCCCCTGAAACGACGCGGTCTTGCGCTTTTGCTGCGGTTTCTAGCATTTCATCAAGTTCCGATTTACCAATACCAACTACGCTGATGTCTTTTACTTTACCCAATAAATTTAGGCTATCCATATTGATGTTAGCAACGGTTTTCTCTGCTGGAATAACAGGGTTTGCAGCATAAAATTTTGAGCCTAATAGACCTTGCTCTTCAGCCGTCACAGCCAAAAACGTAATTGAACGGCTAGGGCGAGTTGGCAGTTTAGTAAAGGCTTCAGCTACCTCAATCATACCGCCTGTACCGCTAGCATTATCATGTGCGCCGTTATAGATCTGATCGCCTTTACGATTTGGATCGGTACCTAAATGATCCCAATGTGCTGAGTAGATGATGTGCTCGTCAGACTTTTTGCTACCTGGTAGGGTGGCGATAAAGTTATACGAAGTTGATTTTTTGATGGTGTTTTTGACGGTAACTGACGCGCTTAGGTTGCCCATGTCAACGTGGTATGCGCCTTCAGCAGCTTTTTTCTTTGCTGTGTCAAAATCAAGTCCAGCCTTTTGAAATAGCTCTTTAGCAACGTCTACTGTTACCCAACCTTCAACCGCAACGCGGTCCATATTGTTATTTTCTTTTTGGAAGCCAAACTGTGGGCCACTCCAAGAGTTTTCTACTACGCTCCAAGGATAAGAAGCTGGCGCTGTTTCATGAATAATGATCGCACCTGCTGCGCCTTGGCGTGAAGCTTCTTCGTATTTATACGTCCAACGACCATAATAGGTCATAGCTTCACCGGTAAATTTACCCGAGTCAGGATTAGCAAAGCCAGGATCGTTTACTAGCATCACCACTGTCTTGCCTTTCACGTCTAGGCCTTCGTAATCATTCCAGTCGTACTCTGGAGCATTTACGCCATAGCCAACAAAAACCAGCTCTGAATCTTTGATTGATTCGAGTTCACTGATACGGGCTGAGCCCATCACCATGTCTTTTTTATATTCGTAGTTTTTGCCACCGATTGTTAACGTCATATTAGGATCGGCTTCAAGCGAAACAAGCGGCACTTCTTGTAGGAAGCTGTTGCCATTTCCTGGCTGATAGCCAAGCGCTTTAAAATGTTTGGTTAAATAGGCAAGCGTTAGCTCTTCACCTTTTGTTGACGGAGCACGGCCGCCAAATTCGTCAGAGGCAAGGGTTTTAATATGGGCTCTGAGTTGAGCATCGTTAATACTATTATATGCAGTATCGATGTCTTGGGGGCTATTGCTAGTGCTAACACAGCCCGCCAGCATCGCCATAGATAAAGCGCTGAGCGTCAGTTTAAGTTTCATAATTGCCTTTCTTTTACTTGTTAGGAACCCATAAGTAGTAACATAAAATGCGTAAAAGTTCGAGCGGGACAAGACGGCTAGAGGAGATAGAAATTAATGAAACAACCGTTGTGGAACAGATCATTGCATTGTTTTTAATCGCTATCCTCATTTTAGCGTGTGACGTAGCCTGTTACGCTCATTTACAATTGGCTTTTGCCAAGTATCAGGTGCTTCAGTAAAATAGTCGGCTAATTGCATGATAAGTATCTCAATCAAATGAAAAAGTTTACAGCGCCTGAGGCGTGGCAGGTTGCATGTTTACATGCTGAGCCGTTTTCCCATTTAAATCAGCTTTTTGACTTAAAAAGCCAGCAAGATTGGCCAAGCCCCGAGTGGTTGTCTTCGCACGTAAACAGCATTAGCTTGCAACAGTATGATACCCGCTTTGTGGCCGATGAAACGATAGACTTTGGCGATAAATACTATGAAGAGATTATCTTTGAAACCCATCAGGTACCGACGCGTAGTCAAAATTGGCACGACTTATTTGGCGCGTTGATTTGGTGTTTATTCCCAAAAACAAAAGCTTTGTTAAATGCCCTACATATCGAAGAAATAGCACAGTTTGGTTTAAAGCAGCGGAGTAAAAAGCGCAATGCGTTAACACTCTTTGATGAGTGTGGTTTGGTGTTGGCAATCGATGATGATAAGTGGCGTGATGCCCTTAAATCACACCAATGGCAGAATGTATTTTACGATAATCGCTCAGAATGGCAGCAAAACCTAAAGCCTTTTGTATTTGGCCATGCAAACTACGAGATGCTAACCAATCCCTTTATTGGGCTAACGGGAAAACTGGTGTGTATCAATGTTGACGCTGCATTTTGGCAACTTTCATTAAGCGAACAATATCGTTGGTTAGATGATAAATTGGTCGCACTGATCAATGATGGGCTGCTTGAAGACAATACCAAAATGTCACCCATTCCGCTGCTTGGGATCCCAAACTGGCATGAGCCACAAGATTTAGAATTTTATCAAAATACGGACTATTTCAGGCCGAAAAGAAGGAAGTAGCATGATAGCTATCAATGGATTAAAAAAGCGCTTCGCCCTGACTCGCGAACATAAAAAGAAAAAGAGTCAAACGGATCCTCGCGAGCGTGAGGGTTTTTTTCATAGTGTAGAAGAGGTTAACCTGCACTGTGGGCAAGGTGAAGTACTTGGATTGCTCGGTCCCAATGGGGCGGGAAAAACCACCACTTTGCGTATGCTATCAACTGCGCTGACGCCGGATGCCGGCACTATCTTAGTGGATGGCCAGGATATTGTGAAAAAGCCAGTTGTTGCACGCAAAGCCATCGGTTTTCTATCAGGATCAACAGGGTTATATGGACGTCTTACTGCCAAAGAAAATGTTGAATACTTTGCACGACTTCATGGTTTAAAAGGCAAAGCATTAAAAGCGAAATGTGATGAGCTGTTTCAGCGCTTAGAGATGGAGACCTTTTTAGATAAAAGGGCTGAACACCTATCGACCGGTATGAAACAAAAGACCAATATAGCAAGGGCGGTGGTACATAGCCCTAAAGTCGTGGTACTAGATGAGCCTACGACTGGCCTTGATATTATGACCACACAAACGGTTATCTCTTTTATTCGCGACCTCAAAGCGCGTGGTACACCCGTTATATTTTCTACCCATCACTTAGATGAAGTTGCATTATTGTGCGATAGGGTGTCTGTTATCGATAAAGGGATCACCTGTTTTGATGGCAGCTTGGCTGAGTTTAAAGCAAAGGGGCAAAGTGAAGAGCTAAATCAGGCATTTTTGAATTTGTTAACGGGAGCACGGCATGTTTGAGGTATTTTTAAAAGAAATTAGAGAGCTGCTGCGCGACCGCAAAACACTGTTTTTTGTGATTGCACTGCCAATGTTAGTATTTCCTGTGATTATGGCTTTAGTCGGCTTTATGGCTTCACAGGCCGCCATGGAAGCGAAGCAAGAAGTTCATACGTATTACATCGCAAATGAAGCCTATGCTGAAAAGTTCTCAGAGCAGGTTTTTTATCATAAAAGTTTTAAGAAATATGCAGGTGAGCTCAAGCTTGATAGCGTCGAAGCATTGAGTGATGCGGTACGAAGTGGCGTGATCGATGTTGGGGTTTTTATTCCATCCGATCCGGTTGAAAATCTGGAGTCTGGCGTAAAAAGTGAATGGAAAATCGTGTTTAACGATGCTCAATCTATCAACTTTATATACGACCGATTATCTAAACTTGCTAAGAAGTTTTCTGATGAACTCAGAGCGGCGAAGTTAACCTCACTAGGATTGTCGCAAGCGGAGCAAGCGGCAGTGCTGCAACCTATATCGATTACTAAAGTGGATACCGCTGACAAACGCGAGAATTTAGGCGAGAAGTTAGGTGCATTTATCCCTTATATGTTGATTCCGCTGGTATTGATGGGGGCAAGCTATCCAGCTATTGATTTAGGCGCTGGAGAGAAAGAGCGTGGCACTTTAGAGACGCTGTTGTTAACGCCAATTTCTCGCACAGAGTTAGTGTTGGGTAAATTTTTAACCGTATTGAGTAGTTCAATATTCTGTGCGCTTATCACGGTCTCCAGCATGGCGCTGTGGATAGGAATTGCCAGTAGCTTTGTCGAACTAGACGTTATTAAAAACGCCTTCTCGTCGGTTGCATTAATAGACTTTGTGTTGATTTTTGCGTTGTTGCTTCCTGTTGCTGTGATGCTTTCGTCGCTAACACTTGCCATTTCAATTTACGCCAGAACCTTTAAAGAAGCACAAAACTACATGGGGCCACTCAGCATGGGTATTTTCATTCCCATTGTGATGTCCTTAATGCCAAATATGGAGTTAACCGCTAAAACCGCATTGATCCCAATTACCAATGTGGCATTAGCGATTAAAGAAATCATCAAAGGTACGGTCGATTATGGCTACGTCGCGTTAATTTTTGGCGCTTCTGCCGTTTTAGCAGCAGGGTTACTCGTGTGCTGCGTTAAATGGTTTAATAAAGAAACCGTATTGTTTAGGTAAAGCTTCAGTTAGGTGTGAGTCATTGAGAATTATGGCGTTTTTCTGTACGATAAACGCCTTATTCAGCGTTTAACTTTTTGTAATTTAGTCTTCTACCTGTTTAGGTAGCTTGTGCAAGTAGTAGGTTTCAATATTAGTCACTCAAGGAATGTAGGATGACATCAACCACGGTACTTAAGTCAGTCAGTGAATCTGTTACTAACGGCATTGCCATTTTATTCTTGTTTTCGTCGGTTTTTCACTTAGCCGGGTCAAGTTTTTTGGAAGCTCTGATCTACTTAGTGATTTCTTTGTTACTATTTGCATACCGTAATCGTTTAATGTTTGACCCTGCACAAAAGCAGTTTGTAATCACTAAACAACTATCGTTATTGAATGTACGTATTCGGCAAATAGACGAGTGTGTGATACCGCTTTCAACTGTGACTGATGTATCTACGGGTTGTAACAAGCAACTCAATTATATTGGTATAAGTTATCTCTCAGAAAGTGAAGAACCTGCGGTCTATTCATTTTCGTGTTTACGGCAAGCTGATAAATTCAACGCGCTTTTGTCTGCATCAGGTTTTGACCATAACGTTCAACCAACGGCAGTCGCGGATGCGAGTTCAGCTACGCGTTCAACTCCCACTAGCCTTGCAAGATTATTTCCTTTATTTATGAATAGCAATCGCGATATTGAAGCGCGATTCTCCGTGTTACGATGTGCACTACCGACGCCTAAGCATAAGCTGCATATTGTTTGGATGGTGGTAGGGGCTTTTGCTCTAATGACCTGCTTCATTCTTTACTCGTCACAAAATTACATAGCGGGTTTGGTATTTTTGGTGCTCACGTATTTGAGCTATTGGTTGACGTCTGTACTTATCAGTAATAAACACTATTTTGTTTATCACTCACCCTGTAACCAAATTAAGGTTGAGGAAAATAGTTTGCTGCTACCTGCGTTACTGTTTACAGATAAACAAGCACGAGAGGTAAAAAAGGATGAAGTTAACGATATTAAGGTACATTGGAATACGTTTATAGTCAGCGACTTGGATAGGTTAACCTCTTCGACTCGTCGTAATCATATTGTTGATTTGGTCTTTGATACTGAGTATGGTGCGACGGTTTCACTCTCTGGCATGAGCGTAGAAGCCGAGCCACTCTTACTTGCGTTAACGCATTGGCAATATCCTTTGTCTATCGAACGAACGGATAAAGCGGTGTTCCCAATGGTGAGGCACTTTCAATACGGTATTCTAGTATTTATTATCGGTATTATTGTCTGGGCAATGACCACATTTGTGATATAACACACCTGACAAAAGCGGCGATTCTACCAGAATATCGGTATGCTAGTGGCAATAGTATTTTTAATCTATCGCTATCCAGAAATTATTGAACAACCCGTTTTATACATCTTTTTGATTTTAATGATGAGCGTAAGCGCAGAGTCGTACGTGCAAAACAAGCGTATCAATAAACGCATCGATTTACTGCATAAGCTATTAAAAGAATAGTGACTAGCTGATACTTGAAGAAATGAAGCCGCTGACTAAGCGGCTTCAACATTGTCGGTTTTAATATCGTCAATTTCAACTACGTTGAGGACGGATTGAACATCTGACCAATGCAGCAATTCAATACGACCTTCTTGGTTTTCAACCAGTGCCGTGCAGTTTTCTATCCAATCACCATCATTACAGTAAACAATACCATCAACGACACGGATCTCCGGTTGGTGGATATGCCCGCAGATAATGCCGTCGACACCTTGCTTCTTCGCTTCATGAATTGCTGCGTTCTCGAATGCGGCAATGGCCTCTCTGGCTTTATGCACGCGCTTTTTCAGCCAAGATGCAAGCGACCAATAATGACCACCATATAAACGTCGTACGCGATTGGTCCAGCGATTTAAGAATAGTAGAAAATCATAAGCGGCATCCCCAATGATACTGATCAGTTTGTTGTATCTTGTTGCCGAGTCAAAATCATCACCGTGTAGTAATAAAAACCGCTTACCTACGGAAGTGGTATGAATAAAGGTTTTATGCACTTCGACTTTAAAAAGCGTTTGCCCAACGTAGTTTCTGAAGGTTTCGTCGTGATTACCCGGAATGTAGATAACGCGTGTACCAGATCCCGCTTTTTTTTGTATGCATTCTAATACCTGATAGTGGGATGGATCCCAAAAAAACTGGCGTTTCATTGACCATAGATCAACGATATCACCGACCAGATAGAGTACATCACATTCGGTTTTGTTGAGAAAATCTAGCAAGAACTTCGCTTTACAGTCCTTGTAGCCCAAGTGTACGTCTGAGATCCAAATACTCGGATAGTATGTTGTTTTCATGGCTTGGCTCTTTAGCGTAATAATGACAATGCTAAGAGGCAAAGATGACAGTGGCGGGGCAGTTAGGAGAAGCTAATATGACAAAAGAGCATACACCTGTATGCTCTTTTATTATGTAATTTACGTAGGCTTATTTGCTTTTAATTGCATTAACGATTGTTTCAACCGCAGATCCAATATCCAGAATCAGTTTTTCGCCAGTTTGACGATTTTTAAGCTCAACCTTATTTTCATCAAGGTTACGCTCGCCAATCACGAGGGTGTATGGAATACCGATAAGTTCCATATCGTTAAACATAACGCCCGGACGCTCTTTACGGTCGTCGAATAACACATCAATTCCTGCATTTTGTAGATCTGCATAGAACTTTTCTGCGATCTCTGGGATACGGTGAGACTTATGCATATTCATTGGCACGATAGCCAACTCAAATGGCGCAATAGCAACAGGCCATTTAATACCGTAATCATCGTTATTTTGCTCGATTGCTGCGGCAACGATACGAGAAACACCAATACCATAACAACCCATGGTTAATGTTTGGTTTTTCCCTTCTTCGCCAAGTACACCAGCTTTCATTGCTTCAGAGTACTTAGTACCAAGTTGGAACACGTGACCTACTTCGATACCACGTTTGATAAGGATTTTACCTTTACCACAAGGGCTTGGATCGCCTTCAACCACGTTACGGATATCTTCAACTGTATAAGCGCTTACGTCTCTGTCCCAGTTGATCCCACTGTAATGAACACCATCTTTGTTTGCACCGGCAACAAAATCAGCCATGATAGCTGCGCTGCGATCGACAATAACAGGCATTGAAAGACCAACAGGCCCCAAAGAGCCAGGTTTTGCACCAATAGCGTTAACAATGTCTTCTTCGCTCGCCATCTCTAGCGGTGAATCCACTAGTGCTAATTTCTCAGCTTTCAGCTCATTTAAGTCATGATCGCCACGAACGATAAGCGCGACAAGACCACGTTTACCGTCTTCGTCTGGTGTGCCATACACGATGAGTGTTTTCACACCACGGTGTGGTTTAACGCCATGTTTTGCTTTTAGCTCAGCGATGGTGAAAGCTTCAGGTGTGTCAAACGTATTAAGTTCTTTACTTGGCGCTGGGCGAGCTTCAGTTGGTGCAAGTGCCTCTGCCTTTTCAATGTTTGCAGCGTAGTCACTTTCATCACTGAATGCGATTGCATCTTCACCAGATTCTGCAAGTACATGGAACTCATGCGATAGGTTACCGCCAATTGAACCACTGTCAGCAATAACAGGACGGTAGTCAACGCCTAAACGATCAAAAATGTTACAGTAAGCTTGGAACATCTTGTGATACGTTTTTTCAAGACACTCATCAGTCATATGGAATGAATAGGCATCTTTCATGGTAAATTCACGTGCGCGCATCACACCAAAACGTGGACGAACTTCATCACGTACTTTCGTACTGACTTGATAAAGTGTGATCGGCAGTTGCTTATAGCTGTTGATTTCGCGACGTACAAGATCAGTGATCACTTCTTCATGCGTTGGACCAAGTGCAAATGGACGGCCATGACGGTCATTAATACGAAGTAGTTCAGGACCAAACTGTTCCCAACGGCCTGACTCTTCCCATAGCTCTGCAGGCTGGATCACTGGCATTAGCAGCTCAATCGCTCCCGCTTTGTCCATTTCTTCACGGACAATTCTCTCTACTTTGCGGAAAACTTTTAGGCCTGATGGTAGCCAAGTATAAAGACCTGAAGCCAATTTACGGATCATACCCGCTCTAAGCATTAGCTGGTGGCTTACCACCTCTGCATCAGACGGCGTCTCTTTTAGAGTCGCTAATATATATTCACTCGTACGCATTCTTATTCCAGTATAAGTTACTTATTGTTCTCTTATTGGCGGCTATTCTAGCAGTGCAGTAGCCGCTTAAAAAGCTTTAATACCTAAACATCTTCATAATTTATAAGTTTATTGGCAAGCCGCTGAATTTGCTATTTTGCTAACGAAATTTCAGTGACATGGTTATGCTCACCATCTACTGTCCAGCGGATATTAAAATCATACAAACTCATACCATAGTCCTGCTGTGATGTGCGTTTCTTTTTATAAGCTGGACGAGGATCTTGCTTCAGTACATTAGCAATGAATTGCTGAAGTTCAGGATAGCTTTTTTGTTTTTCAATAAAAACAATAGCCTCGTCTGAGAAACTAACAGACATTTGCGTTTCTGGCCGAGTATCAGCAAAGCCTGCTGTGGCATCCACCAAGGCATCTGAATAGGGGAGATACGGCTTTATATCAATGATTGGTGTACCGTCCAATAAATCTACACCGGAGAGCAACAGATCCAGCTGACCATTTTTATATTCTACGCCCTCGAGCTTTACTGCACTCATGCCAATCCCGTTGGGTCGAAAAGTCGCTCTAGTCGCAAACACGCCTTTACGTTCATTGCCACCGAGTCTCGGAGGGCGTACAAGCGCAGAGTAGCCTTTATCAGCGGTTTCATGAAAACGAAACAACAACCAAATATGCGTGAACGCTTCAATACCACGAACAAATTCTTCGCGATTGAATTCACCAACAAATCTAAGCTTGGCTTTTGCCTCTGGGACAAGCCTTGGTTGTCTCGGGATAGCGAACTTCTGTTTATAAGGAGATTGGATAAAGCCGATGGGCTCGATAGTGATTTGTTCCACTATGGTCTCTGTCTGAATTAAGATGAGTGAAGTTTACTATTGATCCCGACTTTCACAAAATCCTGCTCGCAATCAGCCCTGTAATGTCATGTAATTCATTTATTCAAATTTTTCGCATAACCTTGTAAACAATGGAATATTGATGGAAGTCGCAACATGAATCGGTATACTTTTTCGGCCCAAAATAGCTTACGTTCGAGTTTACGCACAGATAACGAACAAATCATTGGCACTAGAGCATACGAGTACAAGCAATTGGTCGAAGACATTAAACCAATTCAAGGCTTACGAGAAAAATTACAAGCATTTAATCGCCTGAAACGAGATGAGTGTAAATAATGGAGTTTCATAGAAAGGTTGACCAAAGCTGTCAAGAAGCGCTCTGTAAATCATCCCCTTTAAAACCTATTTTGATCCGCGCGATATCTGAGCGTAGAGCTGCGTTGCAAGCAATAATTAATGATTTAACAGAAGGGGCGGTAAGTCCAACTAAAATGGATGTACTACTCAGTCAAGAAGCGGAAAAAGTAAGCTTACAATTATTAAAAGAAGGCAACTTAAGTAAACGCGACGCGCTCGCTGCAAGTGAAAAAGCCATATTTACATTAGCAAGGAATTTGCTTTAGCGCGGCTTAACTAGCCAAATCTATCAATATCCCCGAATGATTTTTTATCTTCAGTTTCAGTTTCCATAGGCTCTACGGCCAATACATTATCTAGCTTACATTAAAGTGCAGGCCAGCAAGGCACGCGTTTTTCAATGGACATACGGCTCTTATCAGCGCTAGATTGTAAATAAAAACAAGGTCCCCATTTAAGGGTCGTTGTTGGGAATATAAAGTCTGTGCTATATTTTAGCTGCTACCAATAACGGACAATTTGATATGGAAAATTTTATTAAATCTACTTTAATGACCTCTGTTTTATTCGTTTCACTCACAACAGGCGCATTTGCGAAAAGCGAGCCAAACATACATTTATCTACAATCGTAAATGCATCGGCTGTTGAAAGAGTTGCTCCTCAGTATCCACGTAATGTTGCGTTAGTCGGCGGGGAAGGCTGGGTTACGCTGAGTTATATCATCAATGAGGATGGTTCGGTGGCGTCTCCGATAGTGGAGAATTCATCTGGACAGAAAGGCTTCGAACGCGCTGCACTGCGAGCAATCAAACGTTGGCAATATTCTCCAGCAACAAAAGATGGTAAGCCGATTAAACAGTGCAAAAATAGTGTGATGTTTTCATTCAATATGTCAGATGCGGAAGAAGGAGCATCTCGAGGTTTTGTGAGAAGTTATCGCAACATCAATAACCTCCTTGATGAAAGTAAGCTAATAGAAGCTAAAGAACATATTGATAAACTGGCAAAAAAAGGTCGTTGGAATCGATATGAAGAAGCCTATTTTAACTTAGTAAAAGCGCGATACTTTCAACTAACAGCGGAGCCTAGACAAGAACTTGAGGCGCATAAAGGGATCATCTGGCACGGCAAGGATATTGTTAAATCTGAACTCTACGCCAACGCCCTTATCAATGCAATTAAGCTCCAAACCCAGCTGCAGGAATATAAAGGAGCGCTGAAAAACCATAAAAAACTAATGGAATTAGATGGACAAGACACTTATAAGTCAGCAGTGCAACCTGTCATAGATGAAATCGTTGCTTTGATAGCGGATAAGAACAAGATGCTTGTTATTGCCGCTGAAATCAAAAATGATGATGTCTGGACACACACATTAGCCAGACCCAATTTCGCTATCGCTGAGGTTTCAGGCGCACTTCATACCCTTGAAGTACGATGTGATAACCAGTTTTCACAATTTAAATTTGCCGAAAATATGCAGTGGAATATACCGAAAAGTTGGGGTGAGTGTAATGTCGTGGTTTTTGGTGAGCCGAATAGCTCCTTTAAACTGATAGAAGTTCAATCGTAGCTGAACTTCTACACTTCAATTTTTGTTATCAGACCTTCATGTTATTTACTATCGGACAAAGTTTCTTCTAATAGCGATTCGGTCTGGATCGCTATTTCCTTCATTTTCACCGCATAGGCTTCCAATTTTTTCTCCTCTTCGGTTTTCGCTTTAAACTGAGGAATTTGAATTGGATACCCAGCTTGGTCCATGGCGATAAAGCTGATAATACAGTGATTGGTTTCGACAAGTCGCTGCGTTTTTGGGTCGCCACAGCGCACCTGAATAAAAATCTGCATACTGGTATTTCCGGTATGGGCAATGCGCGCGGAAACTTCAACAATCTGACCCACAAGAATAGGGCGGTGGAAGCGCATGCCCGCTACTGAAACGGTAACGCAGTAGCTACCGCTCCAACCCGCGGCGCAAGCATACCCAGCTTGATCAATCCATTTCATGACCATACCACCGTGTACTTTACCGCCAAAGTTGACGTCGGTGGGCTCTGCTAAAAATCGAAAGGTGACGGATTGTTGTGGCATAGACTCAACTCTATTTTAAAAATATACGCTAAGTATAGGAAAGAAAGGGGCATTTCGCCCCAGCAATTTAGGATTTATTGGTATTACATGTTTGGATAGTTCGGACCACCAGCCCCTTCTGGTGTGACCCAGGTAATATTTTGGCTCGGATCTTTAATATCGCAGGTTTTGCAATGAATACAGTTTTGCGAATTGATGACAAACAGCTTCTCACCTTGCTCGTTTTCGTTTACTTCATACACGCCTGCGGGGCAGTAGCGCTGTGCAGGCTCATCAAACTTAGCTAAATTCACTTTGATTGGTATATCAGAATCTTTTAACTGTAAATGACATGGTTGCACTTCTTCATGGTTAGTATTCGATAAAAATACGGAAGAAAGTTTGTCAAAACTTAATTTACCATCCGGCTTTGGGTAACTTATAGTTTGCGACTCAGATGCAAGCTTAAGCTGTGCGTGATCCTGATGTTCGTCCTTAATGGTAAATGGTAGCGAACCTGAGAAAATGTTTTGGTCGATCATATTGTAGGCGCCACCCATAATACGACCTAACTTATGCATTGCTGGGCCAAAGTTGCGAGATTGATAAAGCTCATCATAAAGCCAGCTTGCCTTAAATTTGTCGGCAAAGCTTACCAAGTCTAACGGAGCGCTTTCTTGGCCGAGTGCCTCAATGATGGCATCGGCTGCAAGCATACCGGACTTCATTGCTGTATGGTTGCCTTTAATTTTGGCAAAGTTGAGGGTACCTGCGCCACAGCCAATCAGTAAACCACCTGGGAAATGCATTTTAGGTAGGCTGTGAAAGCCACCTTTGGCGATTGCTCGAGCACCATAGGCAATGCGCTCACCACCTTCCAGTACACTCGCAAAGGTGTGGTGATGCTTCATACGCTGAAACTCATCAAATGGGCTTAGGTGTGGGTTAGTGTAATTTAAGTCGATGATTAACCCGACCACGACTTGATTGTTTTCAGCGTGATACATAAATGAGCCGCCATGGGTATCATTGTCGAGCGGCCAGCCTGTGCCGTGTACAACAAGACCTTCTTTATGCTTGCTTGGGTCTACTTGCCAAATTTCCTTAAAGCCGATGCCATAGTGTTGAGGAGAAGCGTCTTTATCCAGTTTAAATTCAGCTATAAGTTGTTTGCCTAAGTGGCCACGGCAACCTTCAGCAAATACGGTATATTTCGCTCTAAGCTCCATTCCAGGCATGTAGCTGTCTTTAGGTTGGGCATCTCTATCTAAGCCCATATCACCGGTAATAATACCTTTAACTTGTTGCTCTTCAACAATTAGAGAGTGGGCGCTAAAGCCTGGGAAAATTTCAACACCAAGTTGCTCTGCTTGTTCAGCGAGCCAACGACAAACATTCCCCATGGAAACAATATAGTTGCCGTCATTTTTAAATGTTTTTGGTACCACTAGATGAGGCAGTTTGGTGGCATTGGTTTCATTTTTGAATAAATAAATGTCGTCACCCGTCACTTTCGTTGTCACAGGAGCGCCTTTTGCAGCCCAATCAGGGATAAGTTCGTCTAGTGCTTTGGTTTCAAATACTGCACCAGACAAAATATGTGCACCTACTTCTGAGCCTTTTTCGACTACACAGATCATTAATTCTTGTTGTTTTTCTTGAGCCTGTTGAGCGAGTCGGATAGCGCAAGACAGGCCCGCAGGACCTGCACCAACTATCACAACATCAAACTCCATGGTTTCGCGTTCGACCATTATTAACCTCACACTATTTGACGGTAGATTAACTAAAGAGAGGCTTTAGTTTGATTTTCGTTAAACTAAGGTTATTTGAGGTTGACGTTTACGTCAACAGGAAGTAGTCTGAAACCAATAAAATAATTTGTTGACGTAGACGTCAGCTTAGAGAATAACCAGATGATGGAGTAACCATGAAAGTACTTGTGCCAATCAAACGCGTGATTGATTACAACGTAAAGGCAAGAGTCAAATCTGACAACAGTGATGTTGATTTGAGCAATGTTAAAATGGCGATCAACCCATTTTGTGAAATCGCAGTAGAAGAGGCAGTTCGTTTAAAAGAAGCGGGCACAGCAACGGAAGTTATTGCCATATCAATTGGCGATAAAGCTTGTCAAGAGCAGCTAAGAACGGCGCTTGCACTGGGTGCAGATAAAGCGATCCACATTGAAACAGACGCAAAGCTTGAATCTCTGCACATTGCAAAACTACTGGCTAAGGTAGTGGAACAAGAAAGTCCAGAGCTGGTAATTCTAGGTAAACAGTCTATCGATTCTGATAATAACCAAACAGGACAAATGCTAGCGGCGTTAACTAAACGTGCTCAGGGCACTTTTGCCTCTAAAGTTGTAGTTGAAGGCGATAAAGTGCAAGTGACGCGTGAAGTTGATGGTGGTTTGCAAACGGTATCGCTATCACTTCCTGCTGTCGTGACAACGGATTTGCGTTTGAATGAACCTCGTTATGCTTCTTTGCCAAATATCATGAAAGCTAAGCGTAAACCACTAGATGTAATCGCAGCGGATTCGTTAGGCGTTGATTTAGCTCCTCGTATTGAATTGGTGAAAGTTGAAGAGCCAGCTAAGCGCTCTGGTGGCGTGATGGTTGAGAGCGTTGAAGAGTTAGTAAACAAGTTAAAAACAGAAGCAAAGGTGATCTCATGAGCGTATTAGTTATTGCTGAGCACGAAAATGGTGTATTGAAACCTGAAACCGCTAAGGTGGTTGCTGCTGCAACAAAAATCGCAAGCGACATTACCGTATTAGTTGCAGGTCACAACATTGCTGAGGCTGCCAATCACTCTGCTCAGATCGCTGGCGTACAAAAGGTGGTCGCGGTTGACGATGCTTCATTCGAACATCAATTGGCAGAAAACACATCTGAGCTAGTTGTTGAGTTAGCAAGTGATTTTTCACACATTTTGTTTTCAGCATCTACCACAGGTAAAAATATCGCGCCACGTGTTGCGGCGTTACTCGATAAATCACAGATCTCAGAAATTATCGATGTGATTGATGCAGACACCTTTAAACGTCCAATCTATGCGGGTAATGCAATTGCGACTGTAAAATCATTAGACTCACAAAAAGTTATCACTGTGCGTGCATCAGCATTTGATGCCGTAGAGACTCAGGCAGCATGTGACATTGAGGATCGCTCGCAAAGTATTGCCTCTCAAGTGAGTGAGTTTGTGAGCATTGAACAAACTGAATCTGAGCGCCCTGAATTAACTGCCGCACCGGTTGTTATTTCAGGTGGCCGTGGTATGCAAAACGGTGAAAACTTTGCCTTGCTAAATGGTATTGCTGACAAACTAGGGGCCGCAATTGGTGCGTCGCGTGCTGCTGTTGACGCGGGCTTTGTGCCTAACGATATGCAGGTGGGCCAAACCGGTAAGATTGTGGCGCCTAACTTATATATTGCAGTTGGGATCAGCGGCGCTATTCAACATCTTGCAGGTATGAAAGATTCTAAGGTCATTGTCGCTATCAACAAAGACCCAGAAGCTCCCATTTTCCAAGTGGCTGATTATGGCCTTGTTGCAGACCTATTTGATGCGTTACCAGAGCTTGAACAGGCACTGTAACGCTTCTTTTTGTAGCTAGCCTACATCAAGAAAAATAATTCTGGTTGTTAAAGCCGTTGTACCTTTGGTCACGGCTTTTTTCGTGTCTGGGATAAAAAACGGTAGGAATAAATATGTTATCAGGCTTAAATCACATCACAATAGCAGTATCTAACTTAAACACGTCACTTGATTTTTACTGCGGCTTGCTAGGGTTCGAGCTTTGGGTAACTTGGGACAAAGGGGCATATTTAACGCTTGGTGAGATATGGCTTTGCTTATCTTTAGGTGAGGTATCTCCAAGCTCAGATTACAGCCATATAGCGTTTCGTGTTGCTGCCGAAGACTTTACAACTTTTTCTAAAACGATATTGGAAAACGGGATTGGCTTATGGCAGCAAAATAGCAGCGAAGGAGACTCGCTCTATATTTATGACCCCGATCATCACAAACTCGAGATCCATAGTGGTAGTTTGCAAAGTCGGTTAAAAAGTTTGCAGCAGCAACCGTATTCAGGCCTCACTTGGTACAAAGCGGTGTGATTCTATTTTCTAGAATGCTTGTATCTTTAATTGCGCATTTTACTTCTGGTTACTGAGCTCCATAATAAAACAAAACATGATGGAGCAAAGTAATGGCAATTCAACTAAATGGCAAAGCACATGACATCGGTGGTCTTTCAGTAAACCGCGTACTTCCGCAGCGTGCGAAACGTATGGTAGGTCCTTTTATCTTTTTTGATCAAATGGGCCCCGGTAACTTCAGTGCTGGTGATGGGATCGATGTAAGGCCACATCCACATATTGGGCTTGCAACTCTGACTTATTTGTTTGAAGGTAACTTGCTCCATCGTGACTCTCTTGGTAATCAACTTGAGATCCACCCAGGGGATGTAAATTGGATGGTGGCAGGGAGCGGCATTGTACACTCGGAGAGAGAATCGTTTGAAACCAAAGGGCAATCACATACTATTCATGGTTTGCAATGCTGGGTGGCGCTACCGGAAGAAAATGCTGACGTTGAACCCAGTTTCTCACATATAAACCGTTTTGACTTGCCGACTAGGCAGCTAGAAGGGGTGATGGCTAGGGTCATTATCGGCAGTGCGTATGGCTTGCATTCTCCTGTACCAACATTTTCACCTATGTTTTATGTTGATGTGATGGCAAAAGCTGGCGGACATATTGAAAGGCCTGAACAGACACAAGAGGTTGGCGTATATGTGATTTACGGCGAAGTGGTGGTGTCGAATAACTTATATAGTGCAGGCTCATTTGTATTACTTGAAGACGACGACGCGCAATTACATTTCAATGAGAATAGCAGAGTGGTATTGCTTGGTGGAGAGGCGTTTAAAAAAGTCCCTTATATTGATTGGAACTTTGTTTCTTTTAGTAAACCCCGTATTGAACAAGCGAAGCAAGATTGGCGAGAGGGCAAGTTCGATAAGATCCCCGGTGATAAATTGGAGCATATTCCTTTGCCTTAGGGTGATAAAAGTACACCCAAATAGAACATGCTCTCTTTTATCTATTAATAGTCGTAACTAATATGCTGGAAGAAGCGTACGTTGATGTCTTGCTTTTCAACATTAACAGGAAGTTGCGCAACAAAGCGTTTAATCGCCGTTTCTACGTGATTCATAAAGCGACCATAGCCCATGTCTTTTTTGTCTTTGTCATTGGCAACGATGACAAAGCGAATGGTGTCCACTAGGTTTGCTTCGTTAAACAGTGAGTAAATTTGATTGTCACCGGAGCCGGTATCAAAACTCAGCTTTTGTAGCTCTCGGTTAGTATCGGACTTATCGATTTTGGCGCTTCTGACGATAGGCAGACGGCCATCGGCTACCATTGCTACCATATTGAGCTGTTTATCGGCGCAAGAAGAAAGAAATGCATCTTCTATTGTGCGATAGAATTGTCCGTAATCACCAGGGCGCATTTGGCTTTGGAACTCTGTTTTTATTGCACGTGACACTGGAATGTTAAAGGTCGCATAAGTCATTTCGCTATATTCTTCTGGTAACGTGCAGTTTCTGGCTTGATAACGTGGGTAAAGTGCACGCAACTTATAGCCATACGACTCTTTGTCGCCTTTCGCTTTGGCAAATAGGTCATAGGTTAAATGTTGATGGTCTCGCACTCTAAACTGAGGTTCTACCGAAGAAAACCCTTCTTTAAGTGCATCAAGCACCTTTTTTACTTTGCTGTGGAAGGTCGCTGCATTGGCGCGTAATTCATTTCCCGTGGCTAAAAATAATAAGCGGATTTTACGCGCTTGGTATCCATCATTGAGATAAGTTTGGTGCGCTTCGTGGAACTTAGGATTGTAGAAAAACAAAATCTGCTTTTCTGTTTGCATGGTATAGGCTTCGTCGTGGTAACGCACCACAGGCAATTTATCGTTCGCAATTACATGTACATTATGCAGTTCATATTCGTCACACAGTGCGAATAGCTGGCGAGACAAACGCTCGTAACACGCGCTGCTGGAGTCAAAACATGCATAGAATGCATCGTCCGGTTTAAACTCAGCAAGAATATAGTGGTTGTTCCTAGCCTTAGTTGATATATAAACACGATTCAAATTCATTGAAGCCATTACTTTTGTCCTTTCCTCGGTAACGTGACTTAAGCAGTGTTTGTGGTATAAACACTGAGATGGCGCAACTATAGGATGAAGTTGTGACGGAAATATTGCGCTAGAACAAAATTTGTCACAAAAACCTGATGAACATTTAACCAAATGAATAAATCCTGATACAGCGCAGATAATTGCTGTAAGTTCGGCTGAGTTTTTGTAATAATGCCGAGGTTAACTAAGAGCATAATTCAGAGGAAAGATTTCCTATGGCGGAAACTGAAAATCGCCCATCAAACTTTATTCGCAACATTATTGATGCGGATCTTGCCAGTGGCAAACATGCGTCTACGCACACACGTTTTCCACCTGAGCCAAATGGCTTTTTACACATTGGCCATGCTAAATCAATTTGCTTAAATTTTGGTATTGCCCAAGATTATCAAGGTAAATGCAACTTACGCTTTGACGATACCAACCCAGAAAAAGAAGACATCAACTACGTTAAGTCGATCCAAGAAGACGTACAGTGGTTAGGTTTTGAATGGGATGGCGAAATTTGCTACTCATCAAACTACTTTGACAAGCTCTATAACTACGCAGTTGAGCTAATCGAAAATGGCAAAGCGTACGTTTGCTTCCTGTCGCCTGAGCAGGCGCGTGAATATCGTGGCACGCTGACTGAACCTGGCAAAAATAGCCCTTATCGTGACACTTCACCTGAAGAGAACTTAGCCTTATTCGAAAAAATGAGAAATGGCGAGTTCAAAGAAGGGGAATGTGTACTTCGCGCTAAGATTGACATGGCAAGCTCATTTATGGTGCTTCGCGACCCTATTATCTATCGTGTACGTTTTGCACACCATCATCAAACTGGTGATAAGTGGTGCATCTATCCGATGTATGACTTTACGCATTGTATTTCCGATGCGCTTGAAGGGATCACGCATTCACTTTGTACATTAGAGTTCCAAGATAACCGCCGTTTGTACGACTGGGTGCTAGATAACATCAGCATCGAGTGTCATCCACAGCAAATCGAGTTTTCTCGTTTAAATCTTGAATACACAGTGATGTCGAAGCGTAAGCTCAACGACTTGGTTGTTAATAACCATGTTGAAGGGTGGGATGACCCGCGCATGCCGACAATTGCAGGCCTTCGTCGTCGAGGTTATACACCAGCTGCAATTCGCGAATTTTGTAAGCGCATTGGTGTAACCAAAATGGACAACATGGTTGAAATGGGCATGCTTGAAGCGTGTATCCGTGACGACTTAAACGAAAATGCACCACGCGCAATGGCAGTACTTGACCCTGTTAAGCTGGTCATTGAAAACTTTGATGCAGATAAAGTTGAAATGCTGCAAGCGCCTAATCACCCAACATTAGACATGGGCGAGCGTGAGCTACCGTTTACGCGCGAAGTCTACATTGAACAAGAAGATTTCCGCGTAGAAGCGAACAAAAAATTCAAACGTTTGGTGCTAGGTAAAGAAGTGCGTCTTCGTAATGCTTATGTGATTAAAGCTGAGCGCATTGAAGAAGACGAAAACGGTAATATTACGACAATCTACTGTAGTTACGACCCTGATACTTTGGGTAAAAACCCAGAAGATGGTCGCAAGGTGAAAGGCGTAATTCACTGGGTATCGGCTTCACATTGTATTGAAGCGCCAGTACGTCAGTATGACCGCCTATTTACTGTGCCAAACCCAGCGGCTGCTGAAGATTTCACGGAAGTGTTAAACCCAGACTCTTTGGTAACCATTGCGAATGCCAAACTTGAGCCAGCGCTTGCAAACGCTAAGCCTGAGCAAGGTTATCAGTTTGAGCGTTTAGGTTACTTCTGTCGTGATAACAAGTCAGAAGCGCTAATGTTTAACCAAACTGTTGGTCTACGTGATTCGTGGGCTAAGATAGAACAGCAAGGTTAATACTAAATGAGGTCGGCTTATGTCGACCTTTTTTATTGCTTTTTCTGCGTACAATTATGTCTGAAAAATCCATCCAACACTTCTATATCAACGAACAGCAGTCCATCTACTTACTGTCTCATCATGATGCAAAAAAGCACCGTCAATGGCTGAATATCTGTAAAAAACAATTGAGCCTACTTGGCTATAAACATGTTGAGGTAATTGGCTCCGGTGCATTTGGCTTCGTATTTGCTGGTACAAGTGATATGGGGAAAGACTGGGTGTTTAAATTTTCTCGGATCACGCTTGCCCAAAGTGTGCGTGATAGGCTTGAAGATGAAGGCTATATGTTGTCGCAAATTGACAATCCGATGGTGCCAAACTTCTATGCCTTTGAGCGAGTAAAGAAGCAAGGCATTTTAATGATGGAGCGTGCTCCTGGTGAAGACTTAGAAAAGATCTCGCTCAAAAAGGGCCGTTTTAAAGCGAATGAGTTGGTAAGCCTTGCGTTAAAACTCAGAAATGTGTTGGTTGATTTGCGTGAGCGTCGCAATGGTATGTCTCCTCAGCCTATCGTTCATGGAGATATCAAGCCATCCAATATCGTTTGGGATGAAGCCTCAGATGGCTTCTCTTTGGTTGATTGGGGAAGCTCAGTCTATGCTCAGGTGGACGTGTATGGCGAGCCTATCGCGAGCAATATCATGGACTTGATGTCATCTGATGTAAGTACGACTAACGCTCGGATGGGAGATGTGTACTTTATTGGCGATGAGCAAATGTCGGGTGCACAATCTTCTCCTCGCTTCGATGAGCAAGGCGTTGCATCAACGATTTATGCGCTGGCTAGTGCACAATCATGTCGTTTTGGTGCTCAGGTAATTCCTGCTAGCGCTTTGGGGCTGCCAAAAGTATTTGCGCAGGTGCTAGATGGCATGCTTAGCAAAGACAAAGCAACGAGGGACAGCGCAGGGGATTACTTTGTTCGTAATATGCCAGCAATGGCAAAAATGTATTTACCTGATTTAACACTGTCAGAGAAAAAATCCCGCATTCCTTTTTGGACCTACGAAACCACAGTTAAGCCTGAAACGGTCGTCTACAGCTCACGCAAGCAGTTTTTGCGTCGTGCTGACGATAAACACAATCTAAGAGACGTAAACGACGCGCAATTAGATAGATATTATAAAGAGTTTTTGTTTGATACCGGCGATACCGAGAAAGCCTTTTTGGCCTCAATCAGCAGACTGGCAAAATATCCGGTCGTTGGTGGTCTCAGTTTTCACTGGAAAGACGCGCAGGTATTTGTTGAGTCGAGTCTTATTTTACACGATGAAACATTGAGTCTTGCATTTAAAGACGCGTTGAACGCCACCGTAATGATTGCGCAGGGGATCAAACAAAAAGGTTTGTTTAAATGCTGTTTGTTCGACGCGCGGCAAACTATTCAATTGACTCGTGACGGCACCGGTGCATTCCAATTTGACCATCTGCCAGAACTAGAATTTAGCGTTAGCGATATTTCGAGTAATGAAATTACACGTCCGCATTCATACTTTGAAGACGGCAAAGATCCAGACGAGCAGCTGCAGCTGCCAAGACAGATAATTCAATGTGTGTTCGAGTTAAACCAAATCCATCATACAGGTTGCATCATTTTTGAATCGTTACAAGATAGGATGAAAATCCACTATTACTACCGGCTACTTGATGCTAATAAAGAAGCGCAATTTAAGGCGCTACTGACTCGGATCATGCAATACGCGGTGAGTATTCAAGATTATGGCGTAGCAGGGTTTATGAAGTTGCCCTATAAAAATACACGTGAGTTTGCTTTATGCGACCGTCAGCCTGACTTTTTCTTTCCCAAAAACCCCAAAACATTTGTTGTTAACACTTAGGTGCTACTTAGGTGTTAGTACCACTTCTGGCCAGTCATTAACTGCTAGTTCTTTACACTCATTATAGTGAAGCAGGAGTAGTAAACATGACAACACAATTTCAAATTAACGCGATTGACTACAAACAATTTAAGCATTTATTTTCTTTAAGCGATGAAGAACTAGCGGCATTACATGCCAAGAAGCTCGCTGTTGACGCTAAACCCGGCTATCCTTGTCGCGTTTCCCTACAAGAAGCTGAGATTGGGGAGGTGGTGTTGTTATTACATTATCAGCACCATACTACTTTATCGCCATATCGCTCTTCTGGGCCTATCTTTGTGAGGGAAAATGCAGTATTGGCAGACCCAAAAGTAAATGAAGTGCCAGAAATCTTGCAAACCAGATTACTGTCCATCAGGGCCTACGACAGCTTAGGTGTAATGATAGAGGCGCAAATCGTAAAAGGAATAGAAATTAAAGACTGCCTCCATACCTTATTTGACGACCATAAAATCGAATATGTGCATATTCACAATGCAAACCCCGGTTGCTTTAATTGCATAGCGTGCAGAGTATAGGAAAAAGAAGGTGGATCTGCCCAGGCTAAAACCAATCTGCTGAGTCTTTCAGAGTTGATGGTGTCAAGTTGAGGCGCTTGTCGATTTATGAAATAGTGACTATACCAATTCAAATGGCGATAACCTAGCTGACGAAGGAAAGTGATGAGCAATCAACTTGCTTGCGATAGCAATGCTATTCGTAAGTCTATAGAAGTGCTGTACAAGCAAGAAAGCCGGAAAATTTACGCTACACTGATCCGCCTTCTAGGTGACTTTGAGTTAGCGGAAGAAGCATTGCAAGACGCGTTTAATATGGCGTTAAAACACTGGCCTACTCAAGGTATGCCAGAAAACCCAGTCCCTTGGTTAATTTCTACTGGTCGCTTTAAAGCCATTGATGCAATACGTAAACAGCAACGTCAAAGAGAAAAGCTAGAAGTTGCTGCTACTGAAATGGATGAGATTTCTGACATCGCAGGCCACGCTCAAGAGCAAAACGCCAATGCAATTGAAGACGACCAATTGCGATTAATTTTTACTTGCTGCCATCCGGCTATTGATCCAAAAGTACAAGTTGCGCTTACTCTGCGGGAGGTCTGTGGACTAACAACAGAAGAAATTGCCAGTGCATTTTTGGTGTCTAACACAACAATGGCACAACGAATTGTGCGCGGTAAAGCGAAGATCCGTGATGCCCGTATTCCGTTCGAGCTGCCAGACGACACTGACTTTAACAACCGACTTGATGCGGTGCTCACGGTTATCTATCTGGTCTTTAATGAAGGGTATTCAGCAACACAAGGCGAACTTGCAATACGCAGTGAACTGACTTCGGAGGCTATCCGCTTAACTCGTTTACTTTATTCTCTGACGCCAGATCCAGAAGTGGCGGGGTTACTCGCCTTGATGCTCTTGAATGATGCAAGAAGGGCGGCGCGCACCAATGCCTGCGGTGACATTATTTTACTGGAAGATCAAGACCGAAGCCTTTGGAGTAAAGGTATGATCGCCGAAGGTACGCAGTTGGTCGCTGAAATAATGCGCGCCGGTGAATATGGCTTTTACACCATTCAGGCGGCTATCTCTGCGACCCATGCAGTTGCGATAACTGCAGCGGCGACAGATTGGTCACAGATTGTCGAGTTATATACTCAGCTACACCAAGTGAGCCCATCTCCTGTTATTGAGCTCAACCAAGCGGTCGCAATCGCTATGAAAGAGGGACCAGATGCGGGTATTACCATTATAGAGCGGCTACTAGAGCACAAAGAAATGCAAAGGTATCACTTGGCTCATGCGGCTTATGGCGAACTATTATCTCGTGCTGGCAGAACCGCAAGTGCGATTAATGCATTTAAAACGGCTCTTAATTTAACTACGCAATTACCAGAGCAAAGGGTTCTCAAACAAAAGCTTCTCAAACAAAAGCTTCTCAAACAAAAGCTTCTCAAGCTTGGTGAAAATTAATTAAGAAAATTTTCCTTACTTTGTCGATCTCTAGAGAATGCATTCGACTAGATTGTATAGAGCACTTTATTTATCAAAACCGCAGGTGATCTTTGGTTATTCAGCTCTATTTACGAAAGACAACAGGAGAATTGACGATGAAAGTAATGGTGATTGTAAAAGCAAGTGAAGGGTCTGAAGCAGGGGAGTTACCAACCGCGGAATTAATGGCTGCGATGGGGGAATTCAATAATGCATTAGTTGATGCTGGAATTATGACTTCTGGTGATGGTTTAAAGCCGAGTAAAGAGGGAGTTCGCGTTCGTTTTAAAGGCGAAGAGCGGATTGTAACTAAAGGGCCTTTTGCAGAGACTAATGAGTTAATTGCGGGTTATTGGGTTTGGGAAGTAACATCGATGGAAGAGGCGCTAGAATGGGTTAAGCGCTGCCCTAATCCCATGAATGAGGAATCAGATATTGAAGTTCGACCGTTTTATGAAATGGCTGACTTTGCAGATATTGATCCCAGCGGCGAAATCCTCGCAGACGAAGAACAATTAAGACAAAAGATTGCGATGCAAACTGCACATGTTTGCAATTATTTGTTTTTTGCAGGGCGTACCGAAGAGGCACTTGAATACTATCAACAGCATCTATATGCCAAAGTCGGTCTACTTATGCGCTTTAACGAAAGTCCAGATCCTATCCCAGATGGTGCGATACCAGAAAACTTTTCAGATAAAGTAATGCACTGTGAGTTTAGTATTGGCGATATGAAGATTTTTGCATCTGACGGCTGTGGTGATGATGCTTCGTTTGCAGGATTTAGCCTGTCTATAACAATTGATTCTGAACAAGAAGCTCACCGTGCATTCAATGCTCTAGCCGATGGTGGCACGGTCAGAATGCCATTACAAGAAACATTTTGGTCCCCCCTTTACGGTCAAGTCGTTGATAAATTCGGTGTGGCGTGGATGGTGATGCTACCTAGTAACGCCGCTAATTGACCACGAGTACGGAGTAGCTAAGTCAAAGCGAGCAGCAAAAGATGCTCGCTATTCAGATACCAATTAATAAGGAGCTGGACACACTATGAAATATGTCGCTTTGGTTTATTACGATGAACAAGCAATGGAAAAGCTCTCACAAGATGAATGGGACGCACTTAACCGTGAATGCATCGCGTGCGGGGAATCATTAAAAGACCGCGAGCAGATGATAGGGGGTAACGCGTTGCTCTCAACTCAAAGTGCGACAACATTGCGGGTACGAGCGGGTAAAGTTGATATTACCGATGGTCCTTTTGCAGAGACTAAAGAGCAGCTTGCGGGCTTCTATTTACTTGATGTTAAAGACTTAAATGAGGCTATCCAAGCGGCTAGCAAAATTCCGCCTGCACGCTATGGCAGCATCGAAATTCGGCCTGTTCGCGAGTTGCAAGACGAGAATAATGTCAGCTATGAAGCACAAAGACGTGAATAAGAGAGGGGTCAAAGATGAGTTATATTGATGGTTTTGTATGCGCTGTACCCACCAATAAGCGCGAAGAATATCGGGCGCACGCCAGTAAAGCGGCAAAAGTGTTTAAAAAGTTTGGAGCAGAACGCGTTGTCGAGGCATGGGGGGATGATGTTCCTGATGGAACGCTTACCTCTTTTCCACTGGCTGTAAAATGTAAGCCTGATGAAACTGTGGTGTTTTCCTGGATCACTTGGCCTTCAAAAGAAGTCCGTGATGCTGGAATGGCAGAAGTATTTAAAGATCCTATTTGCGATCAAGAAGCTAATCCAATGCCGTTTGATGGCAAAAGGCTTATCTATGGTGGCTTTAAGACAATAGTAGAGTATTAACCTTAGTTATTAAATTGGGCTGAGTTATCAGTCCAATTGACATGGAGATGATATATGTCGAACTTTACCATTACCACGTTTGATTGGGTGCCTGAGCTGCCAAGAGGTTATGTCCGGGATATTCGCTTGCGCTGGGCGCTAGAAGAGGCGGGAATACCCTATGATATAGAGCTTACCGCTTTCAATGAACGAGAAAATACGCATTATTTACATCAACCATTTGGCCAAGTTCCTTGGCTTAGCCATGAAGATAAGGAGATATTCGAAAGTGGTGCTGGTCTGTTATACATCGCTGAGCATAGCGATGAATTAATATCGACAGAAAATAGCTCATCGGTAATACAGTGGCTATTCGCCGCGCTCAACTCTGTAGAAATGGCGAGTCTTCCATGGACAATTTTGAAATTTTCTGGAGATACTTTTGAGAATCATGGTAGCAAAGCGATAGAGCAATTTTTACATAGCCGCTTGAAACACATGAATGAATATCTTAGGGAGAGAAACTGGTTGGCTGAGCAATTTTCTGTTGCAGACATTGCGATGGCTGATGTACTTCGTTTGGTCGATAGGTTTGATGGGCTAAAACAATATAGTTATTGCCGAAAGTATCTAGAGCAATGCGTTTCTAGAGCTGCTTTTAAAAAAGCATACAAAGATCAGCTGGAATTGTACTCTACAGTGAGGTAACCAAATAAATGGAAGGAGGTGTTTATGCAACAAATTAAAACAACATTACTATTTGTAGGCCAACATGCGGGTAATGCGAAGTCAGCTGTAGAATCTTACATCGAGCTATTTCCGAGGTCCGAAATTTTGGATATCGAACTTTATGGAGCCGACGACAATGAGCCTGAAGGTGCTGTGAAACTTTTAAAATTTGCGTTAAAGGATGTTGAGTTTTTGGCGATGGACAGTTATCTCCACCATAAATTTGGATTTACTCCTGCGATGTCAATTTATGTTGACTGTGAATCACAGCAAGAAATCGAAAAAGCTTACAGTACGCTAGCTGAAGGTGGAAAAGTGCTGATGCCACTTGGCAGCTATGGGTTTAGCCAAACTTTTGCTTGGTTAAATGACAGGTTTGGTGTGTCTTGGCAGCTAAATTTAGCGAACTAAAAAGCCAGCAATTTGCTGGCTTAATGCTTAAATTGGCGAAGTGGTAGCTTAGTTACCATTTTCCTCAGCGTACTTTTTGCACGCTTCTTTATCTTCACACTCACCGTATAGATATAGTGAGTGATTAGTCAGTTTGATGCCATTGCTGTTCGCGATTTCTTCTTGGCGTGTTTCAATAACGTCATCTTCAAACTCGACAACTTTACCACATTTTAAACATACCAAGTGATCATGGTGCGTGCTGCCAGACAGCTCGAAAACAGATTTACCGCCTTCAAAGTGGTGACGTGTTACAATACCAGCATCATCAAATTGGTTTAGTACGCGATATACCGTAGCTAGACCAATTTCTTCACCTTTGTCTAATAAGATCTTGTACACATCTTCTGCGCTGATGTGTTGATTATCAGGAGACTGAAGGATCTCTAAAATTTTGATGCGTGGAAGCGTTACTTTTAAACCAGCCTTTTTAAGCTCTAAGTTGTGATCAGTCATTAAATCTGTCTCAATCTGTTAGTTATAATTTGTCTTAGGTCAATATTCACGACGCTATACCTAAGAATAACTTGCTCGGGCAGCAAGTGCAAAGCAAATGGAATTAATCTTCCAGCTCGCTTAAGCACATTTCATCATATACTTGTGCGCACCATTGTTTAACACGTTGTTCTGTTAGCTCTGGCTGACGGTCTTCATCAATACCAAGGCCAACAAATTTACCATCTTCGACGACAGCTTTTGACGCTTCAAAGTCATAACCATCGGTAGACCAATGGCCAACAACAATAGCGCCGCGCTCAGTGACGATATCGTTGATCATGCCCATCGCATCGAGGAAGTATTCAGCATAATCTTCCTGATCGCCACAACCGAAGATAGCAACTAGCTTGCCTTCGAAATCGACTTCTTCAAGTTCAGGGAAAAAATCATCCCAGTCACATTGCGCTTCACCGTAGTACCATGTTGGAATACCGAACAATAGTAAATCGAATTCAGCAATCTCTTCTTTACTACTTTTAGCAATGTCTTTTACGTCAACGAGCTTTTTACCTAGCTCTTTTTGAATCATTTTAGCAACGTGCTCTGTATTACCAGTATCACTGCCGAAAAAAATACCTACGCTTGCCATTAATTGCTTACCTTCTATCTATTAACCGCTAACTTTTCTTGTAAGATGGTCTCTATGAGTGCACTTCGACTAATGTTTTGCGACTCTGCCATATCACTTAGCGCTTGATACAACTCTGATGAAACCTTAAATTCTACCCTTTTTAGGCCACGAGCACGATCTCTCTTGATTTGATTGCGCTTGTTAACCTTTAACTGCACTTCTCGTGGCAGTGGATTCGTCTTAGGACGTCCGGGACGTTTTTCATTTTCAAATAGGTCGATAGTCGTTCTATCTGTTTCAGCCTTGGCCATTATCCAACACCTGCGCCTTGCCAAAACACTTGGATCAAGCCTTTTGCTATAAATCCAGAGCAACCAAGAAACAACACCAGCCAAACGATATAGCGTCCGAACTTTGGCACGTCACCTTTTTTCAGTACGTCCTGAATCGCCATACCGATGAAAAAGAATATACCAGCTAGCGCAAACCACAGCCCTAGCGTTTCAAATTCATTTATAAATTGACTGACCATCTGAGCTCTACTCAATACTTAAACGGCGGCTACTATAACATAACCTAAATGCATAAATTAAGTTTATAACGGTAAATTCGATTCGTTTTATTGAAGAAAATCAATAATTGAGCGATTTACCGCTTCGGGCTTTTCAGCATGTAGCCAATGGCCCGCACCTTGTATTATTTTTGCTCGCGCATTTGGGAAAAAACGAGCGATGGCATCCCTATGCTCAGGCAGGATGTAGTCAGAATTATTCCCTTTAATGAACAAAGTATCGCACAAACAGGAATGAGTTTCATTAATATTTGATGTGATTGTATCGTATTTTTCAGTAATTACATCTAAATTGAAACGCCAAGCAAGTTTGCCTTCTTCATTCTTTGCTAAACTTTTGAGCAAAAACTGACGCACGCCGACGGTTTCAATATACTGCGACATGATGGAATCTGCTTCACTACGACTTGAAACATCACTTTTTTGCACTTCGTTCAGTGCAGCAATTATTGCATCATGTCTTGAGTGATAATCAACAGGTGCAATATCTAATACGACAAGTTTGTTGATGCTTTCTGGGAATAACTGGGCGAATTGCATTGCCACTTTACCACCCATCGAGTGACCAACGAGGTGTATTTTTTCCAGTTTTAACTCATCCATTAGTGCTTTGATGTCTTTTGCCATTATTGGATAGGACATTTGCTCATCATGAAAAGAGCGACCGTGATTTCTTAAATCGACGTTAATCACATTGAAATGTTCAGCAAGTGCTTTTGCCACGACATTTACATTTTCCAAAGAACCAAAGAGTCCGTGCATTACAAATACACTAGGTTTGGCTTGGTCGCCAATTTGTTGATAGTTTAACTGCATAAATCCTCCAAATTTGGCGCTAATTGTGACATTGAAGAGTAAAAATGCAAAGCCATAGAGTAATAAGTTAAATTTGGATATACTAAGTGACAATTGAAATGAGTTGCTCCTAATTAGCATAGATGACAGGAAACGCATGAAAAAGATAGAAATAGATGACGAGCTATATCAATACATTGCAAGTAACACACAAAGTATTGGAGAAAGTGCTTCTGAGATTTTACGTCGTTTATTAAAACTCACTCCTGGGACCGAATCTAAACCCGTCGCACAGCAGGAAGAAAAACAAGTACAAGAAATGGCAGCTGAGTCACAAACAAAAACACCAAGCCAACCGGTAAAGCCAGCGGCGAATGTCTTTAATATTCTTAATAAAGAAGAGCTTGCTATGCAAAAGGGTGTAGTCGGGCGCTTTTTGTTTATCCTATCGGCGCTCCATCGTACACATAAATCCGAATTTAATAGTGTGCTTGAAATTAAGGGCCGCGATAGAATTTATTTCGCTACGAGTAAAAATGCACTACTCGAAAGTGGTAGCAGTATGAACCCGAAAAATATCGCAGATAGCGAATATTGGGTGATGACAAATTCAAATACGACTAGAAAGAAAATGATGCTTCATGAAGTAGCTAAGGTGTTAGGTTACACAGATGAAGCTGCCGAGAAAATTAGAGACTACCTATAAGTAAGGAAATCTTATGGCGATCCATCCGCAAGCTGGCAAAAAGGTATCGAAAGAATTATTGGTAAATGTACCTAAGCTGGTTTCATCGTACTATTTAAATGAGCCTGATTTAGAAGCGCATCCGGAACATTGTGTCGCCTTTGGCACAAGTGGCCACCGAGGTTGCTCACTTAATTTTAAGTTTAATGAGTCGCATATTCTGGCCATCACTCAAGCGATCTGCGATTACCGTAAAAACAACAATATTTACGGTCCGCTTTTTCTTGGTAAAGACACTCATGCGTTGTCGGAAGCCGCTTTTAACTCGGCTATTGAGGTCTTGGTTGCCAATGAAGTGCAAGTCATCACACAAGAAAATGATGACTACACACCAACCCCAGTGATCAGCCATGCGATTGTCTCGCACAATTTAAACAATCCACACGAGCTTGCAGATGGTATTGTAGTTACGCCATCACATAACCCGCCAGAAGATGGCGGGTTCAAATATAACCCACCAAATGGTGGACCGGCCGATACCGATGTCACCAAATGGATTGAAGATAGGGCGAATCAGCTACTACTCGAAGATTTGGTTGAAGTTGAGTTATTCCCGTTTGCGAAAGCGAGAAGATCTGGATTTATCAAGTATGAAGATCTGATCACACCATACGTTCAAGACTTGGGTAATATCATTGATATGGAAGCCATTGCTCGAGCTGGTGTTAACATTGGCGTGGATCCACTTGGTGGTTCAGGTGTTAATTTCTGGCCTGTGATAGCCGAACACTATGACTTGAAGCTAACGGTTGTAAATGACGTTGTCGACCCAAGTTTTGCCTTTATGCCACTTGATAAAGACGGTAAGGTGCGCATGGATTGTTCATCACCTTTTGCAATGGCTAATTTGATAGCACTGAAAGATGACTACGATATCGGTATTGGTAATGACCCGGATTTCGACAGACATGGTATTGTTACGCCAGACGGCCTGATGAATCCGAATCACTTTTTAGCCGTTGCAATTGACTATCTCATTAAACACCGGAGCTGGAAGAGTTCAGTAAAAATCGGTAAAACACTGGTATCTAGTGCCATGATTGACAAAGTGTGTGGCGCAAATGGTCGAGACGTTTACGAAGTGCCAGTTGGCTTTAAATGGTTTGTAGACGGGTTAGCGGCAGGAGAGCTCGCATTTGGCGGTGAAGAGAGTGCTGGCGCTGCGTTTTTAAGAAAAGACGGCAGCACATGGTGTACAGACAAAGACGGTTTTATCATGGGGTTACTTGCCGCTGAGATCCTAGCTGTTACAGGTAAATCGCCATCTCAACATTACCACGCTTTTGAACAAGCATTTGGCGCGCCTGTATACAAACGTATCGATGCACCCGCAAATACTGAGCAAAAAGCAAAGCTCAAGGCATTAAGTGCAGATAATATCAAGGCTGACACCCTAGCAGGTGATAAAATTACTCAGATATTAACCAATGCCCCAGGTAATGGTGCTGCTATTGGTGGTCTTAAAGTCGTTACCGAAAACGGTTGGTTTGCGGCGCGTCCATCGGGCACTGAAGATATCTACAAAATTTATCTTGAATCATTTAAAGGTGAAGCGCATTTAGCTGAACTTGAACATGAGGCAAAGACATTGGTTGACTCAGTGATTAGTTAACAAAAAGCTTCTACAAGCCATACTCCTCGTATGGCTTTTTTGTATCCCAATGCGGATTATTCAACAACATCAATTTGGAATTATGACGTACTTAGCAGAATTAAAACAAAGCGGTGACTTTCTTACTATCACAAGAAATAACGAATTTACACTTGAACCCGTAAACTTCACTTTAGACAACGGTACCTTGGTGGAAGTCCATGATACTGGTGTGATCCAGTTTACGCCTGCAGGTGAAACAACGAAAGATATTGTGCTATCGAGCGCTGTGCACGGCAATGAAACCGCGCCAATTGAAATATGTGATGAGCTTATCCAACATATTATTACTGGCAGATTGGCATTGGCGCAGCGGGTGTTGTTTATTTTTGGCAACCCGAAATCCATTAATATTGGCCAGCGTTTTGTCGATGAAAATCTAAACCGCCTATTTAACGGCGCACATAATCAAGAAACAGATAACCCTGAAAAGGTCAGAGCTCAAAAGCTAGAAGGTTATGTTAAGGCTTTCTTTGAACAGGGGAGCGGTGAGCGCTATCGTTGTCACTATGACCTTCATACTGCTATTAGAGGGTCTAAAAACGAAAAGTTTGCAGTTTATCCGTTTTTACATGGTAAGCCGTGGAAGAAATCACAGCTACAGTTTTTATTGTCATGCGGTGTCAATACCGTATTAATGATGCGCTCGGCGGCGACAACATTTAGTTACTTTTCTTCTTACCAGTTTGGGGCTGATGCTTTCACTATCGAACTTGGGCAGGTGAAGCCATTTGGTGAAAATAACATGGCGAGCTTTGCAAAAACCAAGGAAACTCTAAAAGCATTAATTAGCCAAGAAAAAGTGGAATATAAAGAATTTAATGCAGATGAGTTCGAGCTATTTACCGTTCATCGTACTATCAATCGTACTCAAGCCGAATTTTCTTTTCCATTCGCTGATTCTGCAGAGAATTTTACAGGCTTTGCGGAAGGTGAATTACTAGCGACGGACGGAGATAAGCAGTATTTCGCTGAGGTTGAAGGCGAAGCTATTATCTTCCCAAATGCCAATGTTGCTTTGGGGCAACGTGCATTACTAACCGTTGTACCGTTAGAGGTTGATGAAAACTTTATATAAATCATAGATGTAAAATTCTACTTGCCTTCGTATCAAAATCTTTCCAAAAACATTGATGCATTTTCACGGTTATTCATCTAGGATTAGTTGAATAACCGTTTACGTTAACGTAAAGTTGAAACGCTTTAATTTAATTTACTTACTTAAATCGCAAATATTATTCAGTCTTTGATAAGTTGTTAGACCAGTTATTCATACTAACCACAAATGTGATCAAGACCAATTAACACAATCATAAATGCGAGGTGAGTTAAGACTCTTTTCGTCTTGCGCTATCTGAAGCCAGATCTCGTATGAGGAAGTCGGGTTTGAACTCCGTAAGTTTGTTATGACAACAAGAGAAGGTAGGTTATGACTAACCCCAATAATATATCCTTAAATATCAGCCACGCGCTGGAATTTATAGATGGTCATGCACTCAATATCCCTACATTAAAGATTTTAAGTGACCAAGGCGATGTTCTAGACGGTGCAACAGCACCAGATATTGATAAAGAAACTGCATTAAGAATTTACTCTACAATGCGGTTTATTCGTTTACTTGACGAGCGTATGCAAGGTGCTCAGCGTCAAGGGCGTATTAGCTTCTATATGCAATGTCTTGGCGAAGAAGCTGCTGTTACGGCAAGTGCCGCAGCGCTTAAAGAAGATGACATGATCATGGCTCAGTACCGTGAACAAGCTGCAATTCACTATCGTGGTTTTTCGCTTGAGCAGTTCATGAATCAGCTATTCTCGAATGAGAAGGACTTAGGCAAAGGCCGCCAAATGCCTGTGCACTATGGTTCTAAAGAATTACATTACTTGACTATTTCGTCGCCGCTAGGAACGCAAATTCCTCAAGCAACGGGCTATGCGTACGGCCAAAAGCTAAAACATATTGATAAAGAAACCGGCGAGCTAACGTCTGAAATCGATAATGTCACGATTTGCTATTTTGGCGAAGGTGCTGCGTCAGAAGGTGATTTCCACGCCGGTCTAAACATGGCCGCAGTGCATGGTTCACCGGTCATCTTTTATGCACGTAATAATGGTTATGCGATTTCAACACCTGCGGATGAACAGTTCAAAGGTGATGGTATTGCCGCTCGCGGTGTAGGCTATGGTATAAAAACTATCCGTGTGGATGGTGCCGATGCGCTTGCCGTTTACGCCGCGACACAAGCCGCGCGTAAAATCGCAGTTGAAAACGGTGAGCCTGTGATGATTGAATCTATTGCATACCGTTTGGGTGCACATTCAACTTCTGATGATCCGTCTGGTTACCGTACTAAAGACGAAGAAGCTGAATTTAAAAATAGTTGCCCGGTAAATCGATTTAAGCAATGGCTTTTAAAACAAGGTTGGCTGGATGAAGCCCAAGATGATGCGGAAAAAGAAAAAATCCGTGAAGATATCTTGGCTGCATTGAAGGTTGCAGAGAAAGTACAGAAGCCTGCTTTAGAAGATCTGGTCTCGGACGTTTATGATACGCCAATTCCATCGCTGCAAAAGCAATATGATGAATTGAAAGCGCATATTAAAGCTTATCCAGACGCATACCCAGTCACCGCAGGGAGAATTAAATAATGGCTAAAATGAACATGCTACACGCCATTAATTCGGCGCTAGATATCACGATGGCAGAGCATCCGCAGGCTTGTATTTTTGGTGAAGACGTAGGCTACTTTGGTGGTGTATTCCGTGCAACTTCAGGCCTTCAAGAAAAATATGGTAAACACCGCGTATTTAATACACCACTGACTGAACAAGGTATTTTGGGTTTTGCCAATGGCCTTGCTGCGTTTGGTGCCCCTGCGCTTGCTGAAATTCAATTTGCGGATTATATCTTCCCAGCATTTGACCAAATCGTGAACGAGTCGGCCAAGTTCCGTTATCGCTCGGGTAATGAGTTTGATGTGGGTAACTTAACAATTCGTACGCCATACGGTGGCGGTATTGCAGGTGGTCTATATCATTCACAATCACCAGAAGCTTACTTTGCACATACACCTGGTCTTAAAATTGTTGTACCGCGTAACCCATATCAAGCAAAAGGTCTACTGCGTGCTGCCATTAAAGATGATAACCCGGTTATTTTCTTTGAACCAAAGCGCTTATATCGTGCTTCTGTTGGTGAAGTGCCAGAAGAAGATTACAGCATCGAGCTTGGTAAAGCCGAAGTGATTAAAGAAGGTACCGACATAACGCTATTGGCTTGGGGCGCGCAGATGGAAATCATCGAACAAGCGGCACAAAAAGCTGAAGAAGCAGGTATTAGCTGTGAAATAATCGACTTAAGAAGTATTCTTCCTTGGGATATGGACACGGTAGCCAAGTCAGTGGTTAAAACGGGTCGTTTGGTCGTGAGCCATGAAGCGCCAATCACGAATGGTTTTGGCGCTGAGATTGCAGCAACCATACAAAAAGAGTGTTTCCTGCATTTAGAATCTCCAATTGAGCGAGTTTGTGGATTAGACACGCCATATCCTTTAGCACTTGAAAAAGAATATGTGCCAGATGCACTTAAAGTGTTTGCCGCTATCAAACGTTCTATGGAATTTTAAGGATAAGTTATGGCTAAAGAATTTATCTTACCAGATATTGGTGAAGGCATCGTAGAGTGCGAAATCGTCGAGTGGTTGGTGGCTGTTGGTGACGAAGTAAAAGAAGATCAACCTATTTGTGATGTAATGACTGATAAGGCACTAGTTCAGATCCCTGCGGTACATGACGGTGTGATCACTAAGCTGCATTACGAAAAAGGTGAAATTGCGAAGGTGCATGAGCCTTTGTTTGCAATGGATGTTGCTGGCGAGCAAGCTGCTCAGCCGGAGCAATCGGCACCTCAGTCCTCGCCAACTACTTCAACCAGTACTGTACTTGAAGACTTTATCTTACCTGATATTGGCGAAGGCATTGTTGAGTGCGAAATTGTTGAATGGCTTGTCGCTGAAGGTGATGAAATCAAAGAAGATCAGGCCGTATGTGATGTAATGACTGACAAGGCGCTAGTGCAAATTCCAGCCAAGTACGATGGTATTGTTGAAAAACTCTATTATCAAAAAGGCGAGATAGCACAGGTGCATAGTCCGCTATTTCAAATGAAGTTGGCGTCATCTCACGCCGGAAAATCAGACGATCCAATCGCTGATGTCCACAAACCTAAAGAAAGTACAGCACAGGCTGCTACTGCAAACGATGAGGCTACGCGTAGTTTGCCAAAAAATGGTAAAGCAATTGCCTCTCCTGCAGTACGCCGCAAGGCGCGCGAAGTTGGTATTGACCTCTCTGAAGTACCTGGCTCTGGTAAAAATGGGCGCGTTTATAAAGAAGACATCGAACATTTCCTTGAGCACGGTGTAACTGACGCTTCGACCACGAATGAAGCTAGCACAACGGTACAGTCTCAAACGCAAAAGCCGACTCCTACCTCAGAAGGTGGGAAAAGAGTTGAGCCTCTGCGTGGTATGAAAGCGGCGATGGCCAAACAGATGGCGGCTTCTGTTTCGACGATCCCACATTTCACTTACTGCGACGAGATTGACTTAACCGATTTAATTGCGCTTCGTGGTGCCTTGAAAGAGCAATATGCCAAACAAGGCGTGAAGCTGACGATGATGCCATTCTTTATCAAGGCGTTGTCACTTGCTATCAACGAATTCCCAATTTTGAATGCAAAAGTAAATGATGACTGTACGGAAATCACTTATTTTGATGATCACAATATTGGTATGGCGGTGGACAGCAAGCTGGGTCTTCTAGTGCCAAATATTAAGTCATGCCAAAGCAAATCGATTGTGGAAGTTGCCCAGTCTGTGACTGAACTGACAGAAGCGGCGAGAGAAGGGCGTGTATCTCCTGATTCTCTGAAAGGTGGTACTATCTCAATCTCAAACATAGGGGCGATTGGCGGTACTGTTGCGACACCGATTATCAATAAACCTGAAGTTGCTATCGTTGCACTTGGCAAAGTGCAGCAGTTACCACGCTTCGATGCACAAGGTAATGTGGTTGCGCGCTCTATCATGCAAGTAAGTTGGTCTGGCGACCATCGTATTATTGATGGTGGCACGATCGCACGTTTCAATAATTTATGGAAAACCTTCCTAGAGGAACCGGCTAAAATGATGATGGCAATGCGCTAATCCTTGTTTTTGCTAGTTTCTACTTGTTGTAAAGGGCCTTTACGGCCCTTTTTTGATTGCCTCAAAAGTTAGGGAATCTATTTACGTGGTATTGGCCTGTAATTTTCAAACTTAGCCCCATTCAGACAAATCGTAAGTAAACTTATTCCTTCCTAAAAATTAGCGTCTTTACTAAATAACCCGAGCTGTGGATAATTAATACCTTTCTAGCAGCCAATTTAACTCTAACAGCCAGCTATTGGGGCGTAAATTCACCTTGCCTACAGGATGTAGGTACCTTAGCGAGAGCAGGACACAGAAGCGGTGTTATCCCCAAAACTCTCTGGCTAGATAATTTAATGTGAGCTTAAAAACAATGGGGTAGCTAGTTTCTTATCCAAACCTCTGGTTAAATACAGATTTTATCGGTGCATTTCAATTCATCTTAAGCTTAGCCGCAAGTTATGTGTCTTTGGAATCACTAACTAATTGGCTTTTTGTCTAAAAGATAACTATCGAATCCTTAGCGTTCGTAGATTAATTTAAAAAAATCAATAAATGGTTTTTTCACTTTTTTAATCCACTTTAATTTCAGCTCAAAAATTAAAATGCCTATCAGTGTACCCCAGCTTTATTAAAGTAAAGTGACATAAAAAATAATGTTGTAATCATTAAGGTAGTCGTTATTTTGTTTCTTATTTGTAAATTTTTGATTTTTTTTATTGGTTTATTGTGCATTTTTTTGGAATTTAAAGGGTGTTCTCTTTAAGGATTAACCTTTTGTTTTTTCGTAATTTGTTTTGATATGTTTACATTGTGTTGTTTTGTTAGTTCATGAGTTTAGAAAGAAAGCTTTTATTTTTTTGTTAAAAAAGGTAGAAATGAGTTGTTAATTTGGTTTGCTATCAAACCTTAACTTAATATGAAGTGTTAGCTAAAAATAAAAAAGAATATCAACAAGGGAAATTTCAATGTTTGCTAAAAATAAAATACTTAGCTCCATTCAAATGTCTTTTCTAGCAGCTGCAACTATATCCGGTTCAGCTCTAGCAGAAGAACAGCAAGACGGCTCAGTAAAAGAAATTGAAAAAATTCAAGTGACGGGTTCACGTATTGCGCGATATGAACTTAGTCAACCGTCTCCAACTATCACGTTAACGGGTGAACAAATAGAGCAAGCTGGCATCCCAGACCTTGCGCAGGTACTTTCAGAATTACCTGCGATTGGTGCAACAGGCACGTTAAGAGCGAATACTGGAAGCAATGAAAATGCAGGTTCAAGTACGATAGATTTACGTCGTTTAGGAACAGACAGAACACTAGTATTGGTAAACGGCAAACGACACGTAGCTGGTCAGCAAGGCTCAGCGGTTGTTGATCTATCGACTATTCCAACTTCAATGATTAAACGTGTTGAAGTGATTACTGGCGGTGCATCAGCGATTTACGGTTCTGACGCGGTATCTGGTGTAGTTAACATTATTACCAGAGATGACTTTGAAGGCCTTGAATTGAAAGTAGGTTATAGTGACTCACTTCATGGCATTGGTAACAAAAATAAAACTTTCAGCTTAGTCGGTGGCACATCAACCGCTGACGGGAAAGGCAACGCGACGGTTTATATCACCAAAGACTCTGTTGCGGAAGTAATGGAACGTGACATGCGTCATTACAGTGAAAGTGGTACTGTTAATAACCCAGCAGATACAGGTGAAGATGATGGTATTCCTGATAAGCTGTGGGCGCCAAATATTTTATCTGAGTGGATCAGTCAAACTTCTGTTTTAGATTACAGTAGAACAAACTACACTTTTGATAATGCAGGTAATGGCCAATTAATGCCGACGCGAGATTTGTCTAACTCTTCAGCTTTCGGTAGCTTCCCTGATGGCTGTGAGCTATGCTTTTCTACAACAAGATACGAAAACTTTCTTCCTGAGCGTGACAAAGTTACGGTAGGATCATTCTTTAATTACGAAATCAATGATAATGTTAAATTTTACTCAGACGTAAAATATGTACGTTCGGATATCATTCAACAGGCTCAGCCTGCGTATCGTTTTGGTGATGGTGATACCGTTAACTTATTAGAAAACCCTTTCGTGTCGCAAGAGACGCTTGACTTCTTCACGGCTAAGGCTGCACAAGACGATAGTATTGACTTAGAAAAAATAGGTATACATAAGTTCTTTGATGAGATAGGTAACCGAGAGGCACGTAACAAGCGTGAGACATTTAGATTGGTTTCCGGGATCAAAGGTGATTTCACACTGAGTGAAACGCTATTCGATTATGATGTTTATTATTCATACGGACGTACCGAAAATGATCGTGTTCAGGCTAATGACCTCATTATTGGCAACTGGGTTGCTGCACTAGATGCAGTCATTAACCCTGAAACAGGTCAAGCTGATTGTCGTGCTAATGTTCCATCTATGCAAGGGGAAGGCTACTCGAACCCCGCTACAGTAGATGTGAATAGCTGTGTGGCTTACAACCCGTTTGGCTATGATCAAGCGTCTGAAGAAGCAAAGGCGTGGGTTAGTGCTAATGTCACTCGCCAAGATACGATTAAACAAAGGTATTTTGGTGGCTCGGTGTCGTTTGATAGTTCTGAGTGGTTTGAACTACCTGGTGGTGCTATGGGAATGGCACTCGGCTACGAAAAGCGCTGGGAGTCGTCGGGCTCGATTACTGATGAGTTAACTAAATCAGGGGCTCTAAACGAGGTAGCGACGCCAGATACATATGGCGAATATGATGTGTCAGAATGGTTCTTCGAAGTTAATTTACCTATTTTGTCTGACGTTTTCTTAGCACATGAGTTAAGTATTGACGGTGCATTTCGTAGAGCGGATTATTCACATGCTGGTGAAGTAGATGCTTGGAAAGCTGGTTTCATGTGGTCTCCAGTGGAAGGTTATAGTCTTCGTGGTACTTATAGTGAAGCGGTACGAGCTCCTAACGTAACCGAAGCATTCTCTCCTCGTAGTCCTGACTTTGCACGTGTATGGGATCCATGCGATGTAACAAGATTGGCTAACAATCCTAATCGCGCTGCAAACTGTGCCGCATTGGGTATTCCAGCTGACCATGTTGGTCAAGATAATGCTAGTAAACGGGTAATCATCGGCGGAAATCCAAACTTGACGCCTGAAGAATCAACTTCTTTCACACTTGGCTTCGTTACTACTGCGTTTGAGGATTTCTCATTTAGTATCGATTACTATGATATTGAAATTGAAGATGCTATTCAGTCAATTACGCCACAGACAGTAGTGAATAACTGTGTAGATGGCCCTGAGCTTGATCCTATTTATTGCTCGCAAATTACGCGCGATCCAAACAACAAATCAGTTACGTTTGTTGAGTCTGGCTACCAAAATACCGCTAAACGTGTGTTATCAGGTGTAGAGGCTGACTTTAACTATAACCTTGATCTTGCTGATTTCTCGCTACCTGGTAGTGCAAAGATTAACCTATTTGTTAACCATGTTATCGAGTACGATACGTATGAGTTCCAGAACAATCCTGATAAGCCTGACCGTCAAGACGGCGAAATCGGTGATCCAACATGGCAAGCGACTTTCAGAGCAACGTATAACTTAGATGACTTATCTGTCACTTGGAGTAGCCGTTTCATAGACAGATCCGCTATTATCAATTTGAAAGAAACGTACAGCGCAGATGGTAAGAAAGAAGGTGATACACCTGAAGATACCGCATATCCATATGCTCCGAGCATGGTGTATCATGACTTATCGGCTCGCTACTTAGCAACTGAAGACCTTTCGGTTGAATTGGGTGTTCGTAATATTTTCGATAAACTTATACCTGATTATGTTGGTGGCGCAGGTACGTCATCAGCGATCTACGACCCTTGGGGACGCAGAGCGTTTGTTAATCTAACCTATAATTTCTAACATTTGAAATTGAATAGGGCCACCTTTGGGTGGCCTTTTTACTTTACGGCTCTATGGATATTTAATTGTCATTTTTAAACCATTTTTATCTATAAACTGTTCATCTCAATCTAGCATTTACGGCATATACACTTAATTAAGCGAATAGGGATAAGGCTGTTCTAGGCCAAGCGAGTATCCCTATTTCTGACCAAGTGCACTTCTTCTAGAACTAAATATCCACTCGGCATAATGGGACTTGAGGTATCATTTCAGCAGGTTAATATTGCGTAAAAGCTTATAGCTAGGGTGTATTAACTGGTTGTATCCGAGAAAACCGAAGGGTAGGCAGCTGAAATACCATATCGAATATCTACAGAGTATACAGTGAAACCTTGAGTACCTATCCAATATAGGTGGTGGACGATCGTAGTGTGGTTCTCAAACAAACCTTTCAATCGTTGGCACTATTTTTTTAGTAAGAAAAAGCCATCAGCAAAGTAAAAAGAGCTGAAGTGCAATATTTTAAGTGATTGTCACTTCTCTTCTAAGTGGTTTTTCAAAGTTCAACTTGGTCGCTTCATTTTTCAATGAGGTTATTAGATCATAAACTTAGTTAAAACGGTATTAGAAATGAATATAGATTTTAGGGGGAAACTAGTTTTTAGTATTTACATTGTTGCATCGTTAGGGGGGAGTTAAATGCCTTCACCTATGATGGAAAAGGCATTGAGTAAAACTTACTCTAATCCTTTTTTAGAATACAAAGTGACTTTATCAGAAAGCAGCGTTACTTTAATGTGCTTGTCTTCGCTTCCCCAAATGCAATTGGTGTGTAGCGTTTTCTCTTCACATTTATCAGCGGAGCCAAGAATGTTCTCAACTTCAGCTTTGTCCATGCCTACTTCTAGCTTGTTGTAGTTTTCTAAACTTACTTTAGAACAGCCGACTAGGGTCAGTAGCGCAGCAGCAGTTAGTAATTTTTTCATAGGGTTGCCCGTCTAATGTTTGTATTTTCTTATTTGAAAGATGACCCCAAGTTTGGGGTGATCTAAGTAATGTATGTCGCCGCTATACACGCGTGTATATTGAGACATACGAGCAGTACGAATATCGTTACCGTCATCGTACTTTAAATCTAAATCTGTGGTCACGTAAAGGTAATGTCTCACGTGAATTTTAATCAGGCCTTCAAGTTGCCAATGCACTTGCTCTTTTGATTCTTGAATATTAAAGCGCTTCGATAGTGACGAAAACTGATCGTCATTTTCAGTTACGCTATAACTGGATGGTGACGCAAACTGTTTGCCAGCAATAATTTCGATATTGGGAGCACGCTTGTTACTTTGTTCCGGGAATCGCCAACCTGTGTGTAACAGTGGCTTGAGTCCTTTACGTTTTAATTCAGCAATTTTGTTAGAAAAATTAAGCTGGGACTTATCCAACAAATAAATTGAGTCCATATGTTCTTGTGACTCAACTTGCGGTGAAAGAGGCAAAGTGCCAAATTTTTCAACATAGTTTGCATCTGGATCGCAAGAACTAGAGCGTGCGCCCGACGTTAATCCTCGAATAAAATCTTGCTCAGCAAACTGCTCGCTGCCTTCCAAGCATAGTTTATAGCCGGTGGTATTAAAACCGTCGAATAATAGTGACTTGATGTTTTTCCGATTGAGTGGTTCGGGTTCAATACTAAAGTCTTCTCGCAAAGAGAAACTAGGCTCTTGCTCAAATGCTATCATTTCTACTTCAAACCAACGGGTGGCATGTGCAGACGCGCTACTTGCCAAAGCCGCTAGGATGGCCAGACTTTTTATTGTTTTCATGCTACAGCCTTTTTCTCAAAGTCATCAATCATCGCATTCACCAGTTTTAATCTCTCTTGGCCATTTTTTTCTTCGATCAGGAACTTCAGTTTATTCGCGCCTTCCATTCTATAGGTTGACGGGCTACTTTGTATCAATCCTATGATGAATGTTGGGTTAACTTTTGTATGACTACTGAACTCAAAGAAGCCACCTTTGGGGTTTGCTTCGACCTTGTTAATGCCTAATTGGGTTGCTTTTAGCTTAACAGACTGCACCGCAAAGAGGTTTTTCGCTGCATCTGGCAGCAGCCCAAAGCGGTCGATTAATTCGATTTGCAGCTCATCAAGCTCCGCCAGCGACTTTGTACTAGCAATGCGTTTATACATACTAAGACGAATATTTACATCATGAATGTAATCATCTGGTAGCAGTGCTGGGAACTTAAGGTCAACCTCGCTTTGCTGCTGAAGTAGGTTATCGAGAGTCGGCTCTTTACCATTTTTTAAAGCTTCAACTGCTTGTTCCAGCATTTCCATATACAGTGTAAAGCCAACGGTTTGAATTTGCCCGCTTTGGTCGTCTCCCAGTAACTCACCTGCACCACGGATCTCTAAATCGTGGGTGGCAAGGGCAAAACCTGCGCCTAAGTCTTCGAGTTGCTCAATGGCCTGTAAGCGCTTGACCGCGTCTTTAGTTAAGGCTTGGCTATTCTTCGTGAGTAGGTATGCGTATGCTTGGTGATGGCTTCGTCCTACACGGCCGCGAAGCTGATGTAACTGTGCCAATCCGAGTTTATCGGCTCTATCCATTATGATGGTATTAGCAGAGGGAATATCGATACCGGTTTCAATAATGGTCGTACACACAAGCACATTATACTTTTGGTGATAGAATTCACCCATCAAGTGCTCAAGTTCTTTTTCACGCATTTGCCCGTGGGCGGTGGTGACATTGGCTTCTGGCACGAGCGCTGAGATATCAGCGGTGATTTTGTCTATCGTCTCGACATTATTGTGGAGGAAGTAAACCTGTCCACCGCGCTTGATTTCACGCAAAATTGCTTCGCGGATAAGCTCGTCGTTGCGCTCTCGCACAAAGGTCTTTACTGCTAATCGTTTGGCTGGAGGTGTCGCGATAATAGAGAGATCACGCATACCACTCATTGCCATATTCAGTGTACGCGGGATTGGGGTAGCGGTAAGGGTAAGAATGTCGACATCCGCTCTAAGCTGCTTAATCTTTTCTTTTTGCCTCACACCAAAGCGATGTTCTTCGTCAACAATCAACAAACCCAAATCGGCGAATTTGATGTTTTCTTGGATAAGCTTATGGGTGCCTATCACAATATCAATTTTGCCTTCTTCAAGTTTTTGTAACGTTTCTTTTTGTTCTTTCGCTGAGTTAAAGCGCGAAAGCACACCAACTTCAACAGGCAGATCGGCAAAACGGTCTTTAAAGTTCTCGAAGTGTTGTTGGGCAAGGAGTGTAGTTGGCACTAAGACGGCCACTTGTTTGCTATCGTTGACGGCAACAAATGCAGCACGCATGGCCACTTCGGTTTTACCAAAGCCAACATCACCACAAACTAGCCTGTCCATTGCTAGGCTTGATTGCATGTCTGCAAGTACGGCTGTGATTGCATTGCGTTGATCGTCTGTTTCTTCAAATGGGAAGCTATCAGAAAAGTCTCGATAGGCACTCGCATCTAGCTTAAATGCATATCCCGGTTTACTTTGGCGTTTTGCGTATATATCTAGGAGTTCAGCTGCAACATCTCTGACTTTTTCAGCCGCTTTGCGTTTTGCTTTTTCCCAGGCGTCGTTACCCAATTTATGAAGTGGTGCACAAGCTTCTTCACCTCCTGAGTAACGACTGAGCATATGAAGCGAAGAAACAGGCACATAAAGTTTAGCGTCATTGGCATAGATGATAGTCACAAACTCGGTAGCAATACCCGCTGCATCTATGGTTTCTAGCCCTAAATAGCGGCCTACACCATGATCTAAATGAACAATAGGTTGACCTTCTTTCAACTCAGCGAGGTTTCGGATCAGCGCATCTTGCCCTTGCTCGTATTTATGTTTACGGCGGCGCTTTTGGGAAATCTTAACACCTAACAGCTCTTGCTCGGTGATGATAGACAGCGATTGTTTATCCAGTAGCTTAACACTGGTCGCAAGTGGAGTGACGACCACACCAACATCTGAGTCGCTAGAGACAAACTCTGCAATGCGCTTATAAGGCTTAAGCTTTAGACCTGTTGGTTTTAATAAGGTAAGCAGTGACTCTCTTCTGCCCTCTGATTCAACACTGAATAACACCCGAGACTTTTGTTTTTTCTCAGCAGCGATGTAATCGAGGATTTTTTGATATGGATTAGCTTGTTTATGCTCAATGCGGACATCGTCGATTAATTCTGCTGCGATATTGTTATTGCCCGCTTTGGTTCCCAGTATCGCTTGACTAAGCTTTATTCGAGAGAAGCCGTTAAGGCCTTCAAATAAGGTCTCTATTGGCTGATATAGCTTGGCTGGTGAAAGTAGTGGACGAAGAGGGTCAACCCGGCGACTTTCGTAGCGTTTAGATACGTCTTGCCAAAAGGTTTGGGCCGCAGATTCAATGTCGCCAAAAGGCATAAATACGGTATCTTCAGGTAAATAGTCAAACACCGTCGCTAACGAATCAAAAAAGAGCGGTAAATAATACTCTATACCCGCTGGCCAGTTCCCTTTACTGACTTGCATATAGATGCTGTCTTTTTCACTACTTGCGCCGAACGCTTCGCGGTAATTAATTCTAAAGCGTTCAATGTCTTCTGCATTGGTTGGGAATTCGTGCGCCGGTAATAAATCGATAGCATCAATCTCATCATTTGAGCGTTGGCTTTCGATATCAAAATGACGAATTGAGTCTAACTCATCATCAAAGAAATCTAGTCTAAAGGGGAGTGGGCTACCCATGGGATATAAATCAATAATGGAGCCTCGAACAGCAAACTCACCATGCTCCATTACCTGCTGAACATGACGATAACCCGCTTGAGTTAAGGTATCACGCAAGCTTTGTGCGTCTACTGTGTCACCTTTTTTTACCTGAAGACTCATGCCGTGGATAAAGCTAGGTGGTGCGGTACGTAGCATGAGTGTTGAAACAGGAATGATGAGTACGGATTGCTTTTCCTGTTTGAGTGTATTTAGCGTTGCAAGACGCTGGGAGATAATGTCTTGATGTGGTGAAAAGTGATCATAGGGTAATGTTTCCCAGTCAGGAAACATCATGACAGGCGTGTCTTTTAAAAGATACGCCAGTTCATGCTCAAGGCGAAGTGCAGAGGGTGTATCGGGGGTGACGAGTACAACTAAGTTGTCATGTTGTTGGATGTGCTCACTCAAACACAGTGACAAGCTACTGCCAACCAAATTACCCCACGAAATTTTATCCTTGTTTGATTTTACCCAAGGTAAATTGTTCCATTGCACATTCGCCATTGATTACTCCTATTTATTAATCGCGATAAATTTTGCAAAGATCCTGATAGTGATCGATTCGTCTGTCTCTTAAATACGGCCAGATGCGACGAACAGATTCACTGCGTGCAAGATCAACATCAACAACCGAGATTTCCTCAGCTTCTTCAGATGCATGCAATAACATTTCACCTTGCGGACCGGTAACAAAAGAATTGCCCCAGAATTGAATACCTTCACTTTGACCCGAAGGGTCTGATTCATGGCCAACACGGTTAACGCTAATCACAGGTACTCCGTTAGAGACTGCATGTGCACGCTGTGCAATTATCCAAGCATCTCGTTGACGGATTTGTTCTGCTTTATCATCGCGAGGATCCCAGCCAATTGCAGTTGGGTAAATTAAAAACTCAGCGCCCGCCATTGCCATCAGGCGTGCACCCTCTGGGAACCATTGATCCCAACACACCAGTACGCCTAATTTGCCTACAGAAGTCTGAATTGGAGTAAAGCCCATGTCACCAGGGGTGAAGTAAAACTTTTCATAAAAACCTGGGTCATCAGGAATGTGCATTTTACGGTATTTGCCGGCAATCGTACCGTCAGACTCAAGTACAACCGCGGTGTTGTGATAAAGCCCTGTTGCACGCTTTTCAAATAACGACGCAACGATGACAACATTAAGCTCTTTTGCAAGTGCGCCTAGTGAGTCGGTGCTTGGGCCTGGAATGGTTTCCGCTAAGTCGAAGAGATCGGTGTCTTCTGTCTGGCAAAAATACAAGCTGCGGTGCAATTCTTGTAAAACGATAAGCTTAGCACCCTGACTAGCGGCTTTTCGGATACCGTCACAGGTTTTCGCAAAGTTGTTTACGAGATCTGTAGAGTTACTATGTTGAACAATACCAACTTTGATGTTTTTTTCAGTCATGGTACTTACCTTAAAAAACCTTTTGGTAACTGCATCGTAATACAGTGCAGGCTACCGAACTGATGGATGATTGGTAGGCAGTTTACGCCAATTACCGTTCTTTCTGGGTGAGCAAGAGAGACCTTGTCTAGCGCTTCTTGATCTTTGTCGTCGCCATAGATAGGTACTAACACCGTTTTATTCAAGATCAGATAGTTTGCATAGGTTGCTGGTAATCTCTCACCCTCGTTATCAAACTTAGCGCTAGGCCAAGGTAAACTAATCAAACGGTATGGATCGCCATTTGGGGTGCGAAATGTGCGTAGCTGCTGTTCCATTTTGTTGAGGGCATCATAGTGCTCGTCTGATTTGTCGTCGCACTTTACATATACCAAGGTGTTATCCGGTGCAAAACGCACTAACGTGTCGATATGACTATCCGTATCATCACCGGCTAAGTATCCATGATCTACCCACAAGAATGACTCAGCACCCAACTCTTTTTGCAACAATAGTTCTAATTCAGTTTTACTTAGATGTGGATTGCGATTTGGGTTCAACAGACACTCTGAAGTAGTCAATAAAACATTGGACTCGTTAATCTCAATGCCGCCGCCTTCGAGCACCACGTCAACCTTTTCAAAGGTACAGTTTGGGTTGAGGACCTGTTTTGCTAGCTGCTGATTGATGTTATTGTCTAAATCCGCAGCAAATTTGTTACCCCAACCCGTAAAGGTGAAATCTTTGATACATAGATTTCCTGAACTTGTTTGCGTCGTAAGTGGACCATGATCACGGGCCCATGTGTCATTGCAAGGCGTAACAACAAAGTGACACTTGCTTAAGCTAACCTCAGCTTCGCAGAGTAGGTTCTCGATATGCTGTTTTAACGCTTCATTATGCGCCACGATAACGACTTCTTGAACTTGGGTAATATGTTGGCAAAGTGCAACGTACACAGGTTCAACGTCACTGAGAATGTCGCTCCAATCGGTATCAGAATGCGGCCATGTAAGCATGATTGCGTCTTGTGGTGCCCATTCTGGGAGTAAAGTAAAACTCATTAAATCATCACCATATAATAATAAGCCTATAGTTTATCATTAACCTCAGGTGTGTCAGTAAGTTTTGTGAAGATAATTGAGCATTTAAAGAAGGCACTTAATGCGTTAAATACCTTATTGGTCTTTTTGCTGCTTTAGCTTAAGTTGTCTGGTCTGGGCGTGTAGGCTTGCCCGTACAAGCAACTCTTGATCCGCTTCTCTAATAGCGGTAAAAGCGAGGGTGAATTTACCATCTTGCTTGGCAATGACTTCTGAGTAGCAAAAGATAGCACTGGCTTCATTGCGCAAAAATATTTTAGTTCGTAACGATTGCCCGACCTCATAATCTGCTTCTAACGTTGCGGTCAGGCCGCCGCCGCCGTAGCTGTCACAAAATAAATGACTGTCGTCAGGCTCTTCAGTTGCGAGAATATGGCTGATAATTAAATCAATCTTACGTGATTGCGCCTGCAAATAAGCTGCTAACTCATTGGCAATATCACCCAGATTACGAAGTGGTCGCAGCGCATTAAGATCTAACTCATTAATTTCGTTCGCGAGTTTAAATAGCGGCGGAATTGTAGCTTCTAATTGATATTCGTTTTCTGGAACCATATTGTCATCAACCGGGTAGAGGTTGATCTGAACCTGTTCAGCTATCTGAAAATACTGTTCAAATAATTCCTGCAAATTCGCTTTCATGTTTTATCTCTTGGCATCGCGCCGCTTTACAACTGTCTCTATAGTAACGGTTTAGCTTACCGATAATCAAACTTTGAATTGCTCAAGTAGTTGTTCTTGGGTTGTTATCTTTTCTACTTGAGACTGCATCGTGGCATCAACGCTCTTAGCTTCGCTATACACCGACTCTGAAATACCACGAATTGATGAGCTACTGCTATTCACGTTATTTACAATGTCATTTTGCTCATTCAGCATATCAGCAATACGTGAATTCAAATCGACAATATGGCGAATAGCACTACGCATATCTTCAAGCGCGGCTCGAGTTTGCTCTGCCTTTTCAACCGTTTTATCGACATAATGTTGGCTTTGCTTCATTACAGTAACCGCGCTTTCTGAACCTGACTGTAGTTGACTTATCATTCCACGAATTTCAGTTGTGGCTTCTTGTGTTCTTTGTGCAAGCGATCTCACTTCGTCTGCAACGACGGCAAAGCCGCGGCCAGACTCACCAGCTCTTGCGGCTTCAATGGCAGCATTGAGCGCTAGGAGGTTGGTTTGCTCAGCGATGCTATTGATAACCGATAATATTTGTTCAATAGCAGTAGACGAGCTTTCTAATTCCGTAACTACGGTCATTGCCGAACTGATTTGATTAGACAGCTCTTGAATTGTCTCCGTTGTTTCTGCAACGATTTTTTCTCCTTGGCGAGCAACTTGATCGGTTGTTTTAATTGCTTCAGCGGCTTCATGGGCAGATTGAGTTACTTGATGCTCAGTTGCAGACATGTGTGTTGTTGCTTCATCAAGGACTTTGATACTCGCTAATTGCTCTTGAATGGAAAGTTTGGCTTTATTTGCAACCTGAGATGTTTGTTGAGCATCGTTTAAAACTTCATGGCCTAAGCCCTGAATATTCGCTATTAGAGACTGTAAGCTGCTGGTAAAGGCATTAAAATTTTGCGCCAGTGCTGCAAATTCGGGTTCATGCTCGGTATTTAATCGTACGGTTAAGTCCGCATTACCGCGTGCGATAGCAGCCATGGCGGTGTTGATTTCATCCAGCGGCTTTAATAATAAGCTAATCACAAAAGAAAGTAGCACAGTCGCGAGCGCCACAGAAATAAAGGCAAATATGGCTGCATCTCTTTGCAGTCGTGAAAGTGCGGCAAAAACGGTGTCTTCATCCAGCATCACCCCTAAATACCAATCTAAGCCTTCGACTTCTTTAAACTGCACTAATTTGTCTTCGCCGTTCACTTCAACGTATTGAATATTTTCTGAGATACTTATGTCACCGAGAAATGTACGAGAAGACTTACCATTTAGTTTTACATCAGGGTGTGAGATAGTCGACCCGTCTTTACTCACCATAAAGGCAAAACCCGCGTCTAGCAGGTTAAACGAGTTAATCATTTCGCCGAGTTTTGCCAAACTAACGTCGTAAAAAATCGCGCCGTTAAATTGACCTCGTTTAAACACTGGTGCACCGATTGATACCACAATTTCGTTGCTTACTGCATCAGCGTAAGGTGCTGTGATAATGAGCTTTCGTGCAGTTTTTGCGTCGGTATACCAAGGCCGCTTTCTTGGGTCCCAGTTTGCACCAGGGTTCCAATTTGGATCGCTTGCGACATACTTTCCTGTTTGCTCTTCGCCATAACCTATCAGTAGGAAAGAGGTTGTGAGCTGTGGCTGCGAGAGGATAGGAAAGGCTGCGTCTAAGGTGTCAGTGGAAGCAACGAGATTGGTAGCAAGAGCGGCGAGATCGGTTGCTCCTTTCATTTGCGCAGTGACAGTGTTACCAATTCCTTGAATTATTTCATTCACACTTTGTTCGGTTTGCGCTTTGATTGCTGATTGCACGGAAATGTATTGAATAACAGATAAGATCAGTAATGCTGCAAGCAGTACAAGCGCTGAGACGGATACAACTTTGTGTTTAAACTTCACGGCCACACTCCAATAAGTTTGATACATTAAACTTATGACATTTAATAAGAAAATGCCAAACCTTCTACACAGCATTTGAAGGTATTTCAAATTATTGCATTTATATTAATTATTTATTCATGGTGCAATTCCTATTCTCTAAAACTTAGAAGAGGAGAAAACTTCATGTATAAACCAGCTTTAACAGCAATTGCCTCGGCAATGATACTCGCTGCATGCGGTGGCGGTTCAGGTTCTGACTCAAACGACAACAACACCACGCAACCAACCCAAAAAACCACCGTAAGTGTTGGTGTGTCAGATGCTGCTGTGAATAATCTTGCAGAGGTAAACCTTGTTATTCAAAGGCTGACATTTAGAGCATCTGGAAAAGAAGATGTCACATTTGATACCTTGGATGCGCAGGGTAATCCAATGAAAATCAATCTGCTTGAATATACGGGGGATGATATCTATTTGGTTGTAAATGACCAAGAGATCGATGAAGGTGATTATGAGTGGATCAGAGCCGATGTTGTAAACGGTAGTGCGGGGTCTAATTTTGACTTAACCTCCAGCGTGCGTTTTTTAGATGGTAGTCAAGCACCATTAGCCGTAACCCGTAAAGGTAACGATGGTGTAGGTGAAATCCAACTCAATAACTTCTCGTTAAATGAAGGTGAGAACCAAATCGTACTGGAGTTTGACTTCAATAAGGCGCTGTTGAAGCGCGGAGATGATGACACCGTTTATCTAAAACCAACAGCTGTCCGTTTGGAAAATCTGTTAACTAGTTTCGAGATTGAGGGCATTGTTAGCGAGTCTGTGAAAAATGCATGTATAGCAGACAACGCGGACTTAGCTCCTCTAGTCGGAGAGTACAAACATGTTGTTTATCTTTATAAAGCGGATGTTGAAGTGCCAAGCGACATCAGTGATGAAGATTCAGCGCCTGTAGCCACCGCAAACTTAGATGCCGAGAGTGAATATGAGATAGCATTTATTGGTTCTGGAGATTACAAAGTAGGGTATTCTTGCTTAGGTCATTTAGATGATGCCGAAACGATAGATGCAGATTTTAGTTTATATCAAACAAAAGACGTTTCGTTAACGCAAGATACAGAAGTGAATTTCGAGACAAACTAATTTCATTTAGTCTTTTAAGCGAATTGGTATAACAGCAAAACAAAAAGGGCTTCAATTGAAGCCCTTTTTACTACTTAAATTCAAAATTAAGCATTTTCTAGTGCAGCGCGCGGGTCAACATATTCCATGTTGAAGCCTTCAGCCACTTCTTTACACGTTACTTGACCTTTCAGAACGTTTAAGCCGTCCATGAAGTGTTTGTCATTTAATAGCGCTTGTTTGTAGCCTAAGTTTGCAAGCTTGATGATGTACGGAAGCGTTGCATTGTTAAGTGCAAACGTTGAAGTACGTGGTACAGCACCAGGCATGTTAGCTACACAGTAGTGAACTACATCGTCAACAATGTATGTTGGCTCTGCGTGTGTAGTCGCTTTAGAAGTCGCGATACAACCACCTTGGTCGATTGCAACGTCAACAATGGCAGCACCTGGCTTCATCGCTTTGATGTGTTCTGCAGTTACAAGCTTAGGCGCCGCTGCACCAGGAATTAGTACGCCGCCGATCACAAGATCTGCTTCTAGTACGTGCTTTTCAAGTGCATCAGCCGTTGAGTAGATAACTTTAGCTTGGCTACCAAACTGTGCATTCAAAGAACGTAATACATCAATGCTACGGTCAAGGATAGTAACGTCTGCACCTAGACCTACCGCCATTTGTGCTGCGTTACGGCCAACCATACCACCGCCGATCACAACAACTTTAGCTGGTTCAACGCCCGGCACACCACCAAGTAGCATACCACGGCCTTCACGTGACTTTTCAAGCGCTTGAGCACCTGCCTGAATTGACATACGACCAGCAACTTCTGACATTGGTGCTAGCAGTGGAAGACCACCACGCGCATCAGTTACCGTTTCGTATGCGATACAGATAGCACCGCTCTTGATTAGATCTTCTGTCTGTGGAAGATCTGGTGCTAGGTGAAGGTAAGTAAATAGGATTTGATCTTCACGTAGCATTGCGCGCTCAACAGCTTGAGGCTCTTTTACTTTAACAATCATATCAGCAGTAGCAAAAACTTCTGCCGCTGTGTCTAAAACTTTAGCACCAACTTGAACATAATCTTCGTCAGTAAAACCAATGCCGATACCAGCATTTGTTTCAACAACGACTTCGTGACCGTGATTGATTAGTTCACGAACGCTCGCAGGAACCATACCAACGCGGTATTCGTGGTTTTTTATCTCTTTAGGTACACCAATAATCATAATATTCGCCTCAAAATAAGAACGGAGTAAAATTTTTGACTATTATATTTACCTATAGCCAGTGTGTCTCACTGTTTTAATATTTAAATGTAGTGATATACTCTGAATTAATGAATCATTCAGGATAAAAAACTACACTATGTATCAACAACTAGACAGGATCGACAGAAAGATTTTAGTCGAACTTCAGAAAGATGGCAGAATTTCCAACGTAGAATTAGCCAAACGTATAGGATTGAGCGCTACGCCTTGCTTGGAGCGCGTTAAAAAGCTGGAGCGAGAAGGATTTATTCGAGGTTATAAAGCCGTAGTCGATCCTGCTAAGCTTGGGCAGGGACTTTTAGTGTTTGTTGAAGTAACAGTGAATAAAAACTCGCCTGATGTGTTCGATAGATTTAATCAAGCAGTAAAGCAGCATGACGAAATTATTGAATGTCACCTTGTGTCCGGTAGTTTCGACTATTTATTAAAGACACGAGTGACCGACATGTCTGAATATCGCGGAGTTTTAGGAGAAATTTTACTTAAACTGCCAAACATCAGTGAAAGTCGCACTTTTGTGGTCATGGAAGAAGTAAAAGGAGAAGAAGGAGAAGTAATAAAACCTTGTGCACCTTGAGGTATTTCTTGGTAAGGTGTAAGTATATACAGCAATACTAACGCAAATCACTAATTTGCTGACGTTTTGGGCTTTTATAGTCCAGAAAAGAAACAGAAAAAAGGTTTAATTACAATGCGCTTAAATGGTGTGCAACGCCTCTTAGAGACAGGTTTGATTGTAAGCACGGCTGCAGCAATATTTATGTTGTGTGCGTTGATAAGTTTCGACCCAGCCGATCCTGCTTGGACTCAATCCGGTGAGTACGTAAAAGTAAACAATATAACTGGTGCTGCCGGAGCTTGGCTGGCAGACATTATGCTGCTGAGTTTCGGTTGGCTGGCGTTTTTGATCCCAGCGGCGCTGCAGTTTCTTGGCTATTTAGTGTTTAAAAAACCACATAAGCTTCTGCAACTAGATTACACCACGCTAGGTTTGCGCCTTATTGGCGCGACGCTGTTTATTACCTCTGCAAGTGCAATTAGCAGCATCAACTTCGATGATATCTATAATTTCTCATCTGGTGGGGTAGTAGGGGATGTGGTTGCTGGTGCAATGATGCCTGCCTTTAACTTTACCGGCACTTCTATACTGTTACTGTGTTTTTTCTTCGCCGGAATGACACTACTTACCGGTGTATCTTGGGTTGAATTCGTTGATTATTTAGGTGAAAAGGTACTCGCCGGCTTTAGATGGGTACGCGATAGACTGACAGCAGAGCGCAATGTAGAGCAAACGGAGTCAGTTTCACAGAAATCTGCGGGCGCTAGCACCAAAACGGATAGAGTAGAAAGTGAGGCACCAATAATAGCTACCGAGCGAAACGATGATCATGAGCAGGCTCTCCAGCAGCAAACCGATACTGAAATTAATATAGATTTCGATGCTGAAGAAGAACCCAGTGGACTTGGTAAATTAAAAGATAAATTGTTCCGCAAAACTAACACTGAATCTACACCTCAAACTTCGTCTGCACCGCACTCTGATCTACAAGAGAAGAAAGAGCCGTCGGTGTTCGATGAGCTAGATGATATTCTAGAGCAAGAAATCAACTTTTCCGCGATAGAGGATGAGCCACTAGATACTGTCGCGGCTTTAAATGCCTTGGATGAAGCGCCAGTGCACGAAACCAAAGTGGTTTCTCCGGCAAGGCCTCTTAAGCCTAAAGCACCTGAAAAGGCGGCCAATGGTTATCAGCCTCCACCAAGCGCCAAAGAGCAATTTGAAGCGCTTCTAGAAGCTCAGCCACCTGCGGATCCATTGCCTTCATTAGATCTCTTGGATAGACCTGACAAGGCTAAAAATCCAATTTCGCAAGAAGAGTTAGATCAGGTCTCGCGGTTAGTTGAAACTAAACTATTAGACTTCAATGTCCAGGCGCAGGTAGTTGGTGTCTATCCTGGCCCTGTCGTTACGCGTTTTGAGTTAGATCTCGCACCGGGCATTAAAGTGGCTAAGATCACAGGTTTAGCAAAAGACTTAGCGCGTTCATTATCTGCAGTCAGTGTGCGTGTAGTTGAGGTTATCCCTGGCAAAACGTATGTGGGTTTAGAGCTGCCTAACAAACACCGTGAAATCGTGCGTTTGTCTGAAGTGATAGGTGCCCCTAAGTTTGAACAAAACCCATCACCTTTGACCATGGTGCTTGGTAAAGATATCGCGGGCCAACCAGTTGTTGCTGATTTAGGTAAAATGCCTCACCTGCTGGTGGCCGGTACCACTGGTTCTGGTAAGTCAGTGGGCGTTAATGTCATGATCTTAAGCTTGTTATATAAGTCGCCGCCAGAAGATGTGCGAATGATCATGATAGATCCGAAAATGCTTGAGCTTTCAGTTTACGAAGGTATCCCACATTTATTATGCGAAGTGGTTACCGATATGAAAGAGGCAGCAAACGCGCTACGCTGGTGTGTGGGGGAAATGGAACGCCGTTATAAACTGATGTCGGCACTCGGTGTTCGTAACCTCAAAGGTTACAATCAGAAGATTAAAGACGCCAAAGAAGCGGGTCACCCAATTTTAGATCCACTCTTTAAAGATACAGACGGTATGGCGGATGAACCACAAGAGCTAGATAAATTACCGAGTATCGTGGTCGTTATAGACGAATTTGCCGACATGATGATGATTGTTGGTAAAAAGGTAGAAGAGTTAATTGCACGTATTGCGCAAAAAGCGCGAGCGGCAGGCATACACTTAGTGCTTGCTACACAGCGTCCATCTGTGGATGTTATTACGGGTTTGATCAAAGCGAATATACCAACGCGAATGGCGTTCCAAGTATCAAGTAAGATTGATTCGCGTACAATCTTAGACCAGCAAGGTGCAGAAAACCTGCTGGGTATGGGTGACATGCTCTATCTGCCGCCTGGAACGAGTGTTCCGGTTCGTGTACATGGCGCGTTTGTTGACGATCATGAAGTACATGCCGTAGTGAGTGACTGGAAAGCAAGAGGCAAACCAAACTACGTCGAAGAAATTCTATGCGGTGAAGCAACCGAGGATATTTTACTACCTGGCGAAGCACCGGAAGGTGGGGATGAGGAGTCTGATCCACTTTACGATGAAGCCGTTGGGTTTGTTATTGAAACAGGCAAAGTGTCTGTTTCGAGTGTACAACGTAAGTTAAGGGTTGGTTATAACCGTGCAGCTCGATTAGTTGAGCAGATGGAAATGTCTGGGGTGGTAAGTGCTCCTGGTCATAATGGTGCACGAGATGTATTGGTAAAAGGTGGAGCCAATTAATGAAAAAATTTAAGCAAATTGCGTTGCTAACGGTATTATCAAACCTCTTTATTCAGCCTGTGTGGGCTGATGAGGCTGCGATGCAAAGTCTAAAAGGAAGACTGGCTGAATTAACCAGTTTTCAAGGTAAGTTTGAGCAAATCGTTAAAGATCAAGAAGGCAATGAGTTGCAAACCGGCGAAGGGGCGATAACCTTAGCCCAGCCACTAAAAATCCGCTGGCAACAAGAGATGCCGGATGACACTTTATTTGTATCAAGCGGAGCTACAACCTATTACTACGATACGTTTGCTGAGCAAGTGACTATCCTAGATACGACTAAACTTATTGATACCACGCCGTTTGTGCTACTTACGACCCAAGAGGACAGCCAATGGTTGAAGTACGACGTAGCACTTAACGGTCAAGAATATCTGATCACGCCTAAAAACAAAGTAGACTCGCAGGTAGAGCAACTGACACTGCGTTTTGATGACAAAAACGATGGCTTGGCACTATTGAAAGTGAACGATATTTCAGGTCAAGTCTCTACGTTTAGCTTTAAGGAAAGCAAAGTCAATGCACCAGTAAAAGAGAGTTTGTTTGAGTTTACTATTCCACAAGGAGTGGTCGTAGACGACCAAAGAGGCAGTGACTAGTTTAGGGTTTGATTTTACACCAGATGTACGACCGTTGGCCGCAAGAATGCGGCCAACCTCGTTAGAGCATTATGTTGGGCAGAGCCATATTTTGTCCAAAGGATCTGTACTTTATCGTGCGATTGAATCTGGACGCTGTCATAGCCTGATCCTTTGGGGGCCACCCGGAGTGGGTAAAACCACCCTTGCTGAGATCATAGCCAACTATGCAGATGCAGAGCTTATCAAACTTTCCGCTGTTAGCGCGGGCATTAAAGAGGTTCGTGACGCAGTAGTCGATGCTAAAAACCGATTAGCTCAGTTTGGCAGACGTACGCTGTTATTTGTTGACGAAGTACATCGCTTTAATAAATCCCAGCAAGACGGATTTTTACCTCACATTGAAGATGGCACCTTTATTTTTATTGGCGCGACCACTGAAAACCCTTCTTTTGCACTGAATAACGCGATCTTGTCTCGCGCGCGCGTCTATACTTTACAATCGCTTGTAGAGGATGAATTAGGTCAAGTACTCAAAGATGCGTTGTTACGCGATGAACAGCTGTCGAAATTAGCTATCACCATTGATGACAGCGCACTTGAACTCATCGCCAAAGCAGCTTCGGGAGATGCGAGAAAGGCGCTTAATCTGCTGGAGCAGGCTGTTGACTTAAGTTTTGAGCCAAACTCAAACACTTATTTGGTGAATGAACTGGTACTAAAACAAGTGTTGCCCAGCCAATTATCAAGTTATGACAATAAGGGCGACTTATACTATGACCTAATCTCAGCGTTTCATAAGTCAGTTCGCGGCAGCGCGCCAGATGCGGCACTTTATTGGTATTGCAAGATATTAGCAGGCGGTGGCGATCCGCTATATGTTGCACGGCGATTGCTGGCGATCGCCACTGAAGATATCGGCAATGCAGACCCAAGAGCGATGCAAGTTGCGTTACATGCTTGGGATATATTTCATCGTGTAGGGCCAAGTGAAGGAGAGCGTGCAATAGCACAGGCAACGCTTTATCTCGCGAGTGCGCCAAAAAGTAATGCGGTCTACATGGCGTTCAATCAAGCTAAACGCGATGCTGCTAGTGATCCAAATTACCCCGTACCAGAACATCTCAGAAATGCACCGACAAAACTAATGAAAGAGCTGGGTTTTGGCGAAGAATACCGTTACGCACATAATGAACCCGGCGCCTTTGCTGCTGGAGAAAATTACTTCCCTGAAGCCATTCAAGAGCGAAAATATTATCAACCCACAGACAGGGGACTTGAGAAACAAATCGCTGACAAGCTTAACTATCTACAGACGCAAAATGCGCAAAGTAGCACCAAGAGGTACAAGTAGCGATGCTGATAAATTATCTCACAATTGCGCTAGGTGGAGCGTTTGGTGCAATGTTACGCTTTTTTATCAGCGATATGTCGATAAAACTCTTAGGTAAGGGATTCCCTTTTGGGACGTTGATCGTTAATATTCTTGGTTCATTATTGATGGGTGTGCTTTACGGTTTAATTGAAAAAGAAGTTATTTCAGTTTCTCCATCTAAAACGTTGATAGGTATTGGCTTTTTAGGTGCGTTGACTACTTTTTCTACATTCTCAATGGATTCCTTGTTGTTACTTCAACAAGGGCAATATGTGAAAATGGCGTTTAACGTCACATTAAACGTGGTGGCGTGTATCTTTATGGCCTGGGTTGGTCTCTGCCTCATCATGCAAAAAGGTTAAAAAAACAATGTTAGATTCTAAATACTTTCGTCAAGACATCGAGGAAGCCGCTGCGCGTTTGAAAAAGCGTGGTTTTGAACTCGATGTTGCTAAGATCACCGAATTAGAAGAAAAGCGCAAAGCGCTACAAACCAAAACTCAGGAATTACAGAGTGAGCGTAACAGTTCCTCCAAAGCGATTGGTCAAGCTAAAGCGAAAGGGGAAGATGTTCAACCTTTACTAGATGCTGTTGCAAACTTGGGTGACCAATTAAGTGCGGCAAAAGAAGAGCAAGACAAAATTCTTGCTGAACTTAATGACTACGCAATGTCGTTGCCAAACCTCCCTGCTGATGAGGTACCTGCAGGTGCCGATGAGTCTGAGAATGTTGAAATAAGCACTTGGGGTGAGCCAAAGCAGTTTGATTTTGAAGTTAAAGACCATGTTGACCTAGGTGAAGCGCTTGATAAGGGTCTCGATTTCGAAACTGGTGTTAAGCTAAGTGGTTCTCGCTTTACAGTGATGCGCGGTGGCGTTGCGCGTATGCATAGAGCGCTTGTACAACTAATGCTGGATACCCACACTGAGCAAAATGGTTATACAGAAATGTATGTACCATATCTTGTGAATAAAGCGAGCTTGTTTGGTACAGGTCAGCTTCCTAAGTTTGCAGAAGATTTATTCCATACAGAAGCATTATCTGAAGACCAAGATGGCTTTAGTCTAATTCCGACAGCAGAAGTACCGTTAACTAACTGCGCTCGTGACGTTATTTATGACGAAAAAGAGCTGCCGATTAAGATGACGGCGCACACGCCTTGTTTTAGAAGCGAAGCAGGTAGCTACGGGCGTGATACGCGCGGACTTATTCGTCAACATCAGTTTGATAAGGTTGAACTTGTTCAATTGGTTAAACCTGAAGATTCAATGGCAGCGCTTGAAGAGTTAACAGGTCATGCAGAACAAATTTTACAAGCACTTGGCTTACCTTATAGAAAAGTGGTGCTTTGTACTGGAGACATGGGGTTCGGTGCGACGAAAACGTACGATTTGGAAGTTTGGTTACCAGCGCAAAATACCTACAGAGAAATTTCTTCTTGTTCAAACATGTGGGATTTCCAAGCGCGCCGTATGCAAGCGCGTTTCCGCCGTAGTGGTGAAAAGAAGCCTGAGCTACTTCATACCCTTAATGGTTCTGGTTTAGCGGTAGGTCGTACTCTAGTTGCGATTTTAGAAAACTACCAGCAGGCAGATGGATCAATTATTGTACCTGATGCACTAAAACCATATATGGGTGGTGTAGAGGTTATTAAAGCAAGCTAAGATAGTACTGCTTAATTGAGCTTTGCTCGATTTAAAAACTCAAGTTATTGAAAAGAGGTTGGATTCGTCCAGCCTCTTTTTATTACTATATTATGAATGTTTTTTTACAGGGAAATATAGAAAAACAAGATCATCAACCAATAATTTGCGTCTTGAATATCTAGGTATCTATATAAAAGTAAAATAATTATGCTTTTTGTGCTTAGCTGTACAAGAATTACATTTCTGATCGTTGCATGACTCGCTGAGATGTGATTTATTGAAGGTATGGGTTTGGCCAAATCTCATCGGTAAGTAGCACATCTATATGAAATACGATGTCGCTCGTGTTTAACTTTTCTCAATAAAATCTTTAATTTAAATTGTTAGTACGAATTGTCATTATACCGTAAGTCACTATCTTCGTTTTGAATGACGTTCGCTCAAGTTTGAACTACACAGTATTAGAAACGCTAATGCTGATCGAGAAAAAGGTGAGGATATTACCTATGAAGAGACAGAAAAGAGACCGTTTAGAAAGAGCACATTCACAAGGATTTAAGGCAGGATTAGCCGGTCGGTCGAAAGAAAATTGTCCCTATCAACAAGTAGAACACAGATCAGAATGGTTAGGCGGATGGCGAGAAGCGATGGATAATCGCAACATCTTTAAAACCTGATACCGAATTTTAGGAGAGCAAAGCCCCAGACGGGGCTTTGTGTGTTTTTAAAGCGATAACAGCGAAAATATTAAAATGCGCTGGTATCTTGGAAAAGACCTACTTTCAAATCTTTTGCTTCATAAATCACGCGACCATCAACTTCGACGATACCATCTGCTAGACCCATAAATAGCTTACGTTTGATAACGCGCTTCATTTCAATGCGATAAGTTACTTTTTTAGCAGTCGGTAAGATTTGACCCGTAAACTTCACTTCGCCCACACCGAGTGCACGACCAAGACCAGGACCACCAGACCAACCAAGGAAGAAGCCTACCAATTGCCACATCGCATCCAAACCTAAACAACCAGGCATTACTGGATCACCTTTGAAGTGGCAGTCGAAGAACCACAGATCAGGGTTGATGTCGAGTTCAGCAATAATTTGACCTTTACCATGCTCACCACCGTCATCATTAATTTGAACGATGCGATCCATCATCAGCATGTTGTCGCTAGGTAGGCGGCAGTTGCCTTCACCAAACATTTCTCCGCGACCACATAAAATAAGTTCTTCTTTTGTATAGCTGTTCTTCGGTTCCATAAATCTTCTTCTTAACTTGCAAATTGACGCTACTTTAGCGTACAGATGTACGCTAAACAACTCCGAACAGTTAAAAAGCGTACGGAGACTTGTAAATTTTGCGCTAAAGATATGTCTATTTGATTAAATTTCAAAAAATTGAAGAGATTAAATGCAAATCAGTTCCAATTAAGGGCGATTTATAATGTGAAAATCATTATAATCGGGGATGATTTTTTAGCAGGCTATTTTAGGTGATCTATGCTCCTTTTTGTTGACTCTTTGACCGTAATTGATTTTTCATACCTTTGCCCACGTCGTGGTGCGGTAGGTGAAAGCTGGATCACCGATATTGTGTTGCATGGTGAGCTAAACGAAGAGTCTATGGTGTTAGACTTTGCAAAAGTTAAAAAGCAAATCAAACGTATTATCGACGAAAAGCTGGACCACAAATTAGCGGTACCCAGCGCGCTTGCGTGTAATGCAAAACACAGTGAAGGCCGGTTTGAATTTGATATGCAATTTGATGGGAATCACTTAGCCATGAATGCACCGGAAGAAGCGGTGTGTGTAGTGGAAGGGGATGAAATCAATGAAGCCAATGCAATCGCTTACCTTAAGTCTGTTATTATGCCGCATATGCCTGAAAACGTGAAAGATTTAGATATAACACTGCGTCCAGAGGCCGCAACTGGCTTCTATTATCACTATAGCCATGGCTTAAAGAAACACGATGGTAACTGTCAGCGTATTATTCATGGTCATCGTTCATTGATTGGTGTGAAGCTAAATGATATCAGCATGCCTAGATTACAAAAACAATGGGCGGATAAATGGCAAGATATTTATCTTGGCAGTGAAGAAGACTTGATTGATCCTAGTTTGCTTCAGTACGTAACCGCGCATGATAAAGATTATGCGTTCGCATATACCTCGTCGCAGGGATATTTTGAGTTGGCGATCAGCAAATCACGTTGCGATATATTACCTTGTGATACAACAGTTGAATGTATTGCGGAGTATCTTGCTGGCCAAATAAAGCTGCAAAACCCACATGATAAGGTTGAAGTAAGAGCGTACGAAGGGGTTGGAAAAGGAGCGATTGCGTATGCTTAAACGTGCAATTGTCATATTGCTTGCGAGCACCACATTATTTGCTGAGGCGCTTGAATTAAAAGGTCACCTGACACAAGGTGGCTTGGTCGTCGGCAAGCTTGAAAATGCAACTGAGATAAAGCTAAACGAGACAAAATTAAAACGCTCGAAAGATGGCTATTTCGTGTTTGGTTTTGGTCGTGATGCTGAACTTAACCACATCTTGAGTTGGCAATCTGATGATGGTCAAAAGCATCGCCAGGCGATAGTGATCACGAAACGAGATTACGATATAGACAAGATCACGGGGGTGGCGAAAAAGTATGTTTCGCCACCAGAGTCGGTGCTAAAGCGCATACGTGAAGAAGCACAAGCAGTGTCAAAAGCAAGACAAGGCAATTCGGATTTATTATTCTTTAAAGACCCCGTTTTCAGACCTGCGAAGGGCCGTATTTCAGGTGTTTATGGTAGCCAAAGATATTTTAATGGTGAGCCAAAACGACCACATTTTGGATTGGATATCGCAAACAAAACGGGTGAGCCGGTCTTAGCGCCGGTATCGGGTAAGGTGGTGTTTGCAAATCCAGATCTTTATTACAGTGGCGGCACTTTGATTATCGATCACGGTCACGGCATTACCTCTACGTATATCCACCTTAGTAAACTGGATGTTAAGGCTGGCGATACGGTAAAAACAGGCGATAAAATCGCTGAAATTGGCGCAACGGGCAGGGTAACTGGCCCGCATTTGGATTGGCGCTTTAATTGGTTCGGGGAACGACTCGACCCAGCTCTACTTATGAAAGATACACTAGCGGATAAAGCAGTAAAAAAATGACAGACGAACAAAGACAAGCCATTGTTGAGCAACGCATTAAAAGCTCAATCACACACGTAACAAAAACCGTATTCCCAGGCCGTACAAACCATCACAACACCTTATTTGGTGGTGACGCACTGGCTTGGATGGACGAAGTTGCCTTTATTGCTGCAACGCGTTTTTGTCGCAAACCTTTGGTAACGATTTCGTCAGACCGAGTCGATTTCAAAGAGGCAATTCCTGCTGGTACTTTTGCTGAATTAGTATCAAAAGTAGTGCATGTTGGTAATACCAGCTTAAAGGTTGATGTTGAAATCTATCTTGAAAGAATGCACAAAGATGATAAACACTTAGCAATTACAGGTAGTTTTACCTTTGTTGCCGTGGATGACAATCATAGGCCAACTCCTGTGGTTTGTGACAAAATGCTAAATGGCTTTGACAGCTAGTTTTTCGCTCAGATTTTATTTTTTTAAATCTCTAAAACAAATATAGGGCTAAGCCCTATATTTAATATAATATAAAGAACACATCATACAAAAACTTGTAAAATTGCTACTTGTCAGGAACGGCTAAAGCCCTTTTATGATAATTAATCCAGCCATCATTTGTTATTCGAGTCGAGTTTCTTTCATTCAGAGGACAAATGAGTCACTTTTTACTCATAATTTTTTGACAGTCAAAAAGCCAAAGACCATACTTTTTACCAATAAAGTGAAATAGGAGTGGTGCTCATGGCAATTCCAGTAACCGTTGCAGACGATTCTATGATGTCGAGAAAGGCTGTGCTTAGGGCAATACCTGAAGACTGGGATGTCGAGGTCAGTGAGGCAAAAAATGGCAAAGAAGCATTGGTGATGGTTGAGCAGGGCAAAGCTGAGGTGTTATTTTTGGATCTAACCATGCCTGAAATGGATGGTTTTGAAGTTCTTACGCATCTTCACGAGCACCATGCAAAAACCGTGGTAATCGTTATTTCCGCTGATATTCAGCCCGAAGCGAAAAAGTTGGTAGATAAACTCGGCGCGTTTCGCTTTTTGCAAAAGCCACTACAAAAAGAAGAGCTACATAACACGCTACAAGAGCTAGGTTTATTATGAATATGCCACTCAGTGAAGAGCAAAGGGATGGCTTGCAAGAGCTAATGAATATATCCATGGGTCAGGCAGCCAACTCTCTAGCTCGATTAATCGAAACTAAAATTAGTTTATCTATCCCTGAAATTACTTCGGTAAGCCCAAATCAACTCAATGAGATCTGTAATACCGCACATGTTTATAGAACGAGGCAGTCATTTTTAGGGGAAATTAAAGGTGAAGTCATTAATCTATTGTCACCGCAAGGCTTACAAGAAATAGCCGAACTTATGGACTACGATAGTCCGCTCGATGACTCTGATCTTAATGAAGTCTTATTAGACTTGTCTAACATTTTGGCTGGTGCATGTTTAAACGGCTTTTCTAGTCAGTTAGAGCTTAAAACCTCATTAACTATGCCGACTATTTATAAACATCAGCTATCCGACGATATTGCTGAGTGGAAAACCACACTGGTGATGAAAATCGCATTTATAATCGAGTCTATTGCTTTTGATTCGAGAGTGATTATCTGTCTGGATGAAAACTCCATTAAAACAGTGATCCAAAAACTTAATGCCATGCTTGGAATAGAGGACTGACTGTGTTTAGCGAATTGCAGCGTTACATTCCGGTTGGAATTTGTGTCCTAGACCAAGCACATACGGTGGTTTTTGCAAATGATTTTTTGAAAAACCGGCTACCGGATAACACTCCCAAAAATATTGAGGGCATGTCCATCGACGAGGTATTTCCTGAAGCTGCAAAAATCATTAAGCGGAAATTGAAGAGTGTTTTTGCTTTAAAAGCAGCAAGTTTTAGCTACTGGGAGCATCGTCCTCATGTGTTTGAGCTTAGCAGCAGCCGTCCTGTTACTGGCGATGAAACTTCAATGTATCAGAACATTCAATATGTGCCGATTTTTGAGCATTCTGAAGAAGTGAAAAAGGTATGCGTGATCATACAAGATGTGACGGAGCTGGCGAGCTATTATCAAGAGCAAAAACGTCTAACCGAAGCATTAGAGATAGAAAAGCAGGAGTTAAAAACACTCAACCTTAAGTTGGAAGCTGCACAAAACCAATTACTACAGTCTGAGAAAATGGCTGCAATTGGCCAATTAGCTGCTGGCGTGGCGCATGAAATCAATAATCCAATTGGTTTTGTGAATTCCAATATTCAAAGTTTAGAAGGCCAGGCTAGCGGACTGTTTGCGATGCTCGCTTTTTATGAATCGAATTTTAGTAAATTTGCCGACAGTGACCTAGCACAGCAGGAGCAGCAGCTCCAAAATCAGCATAGTATCGACTTTTTAAAAGAGGACGTACCTGAATTACTGCAAGAGTGTTTAGAAGGGCTGGACCGAGTATCCAAGATAGTTGAGAGTTTAAAATCCTTTTCTCATGTTGATAACCAGGAGTGGCAAGAGGCAGATCTCATTAAAGGGATTGAAAGCACACTGAAAATAGCAAACAACTCAATTAAGTACCATGCGGTTATCAACAAAACTTACTCCCTTGATGATGAAGTGTTGCTATATTGTCAGCCGATGCAGATTAATCAGGTATTTTTAAACTTAATCATCAATGCTGCACAGTCTATAGAGTCAAGCGGTACGGTAACTATCTCTATTGAAGATAAACAAAGCGAGGTGATTATTGCCATCCAAGACACAGGCAAAGGGATCCCAGCTGAGGACATTAATAAAATTTTTAATCCATTTTTTACCACCAAACCTGTTGGTCAAGGCACTGGCCTTGGGTTGTCTCTATCATATAGCATTGTCGCCAAGCACAAGGGTCGCATTCAAGTTGACTCACAAGTCGGTGTCGGCACGACGTTTACGGTATCCTTTCCTAAGCTCAGCGAAGCAGATTTCTCTGACGAATTTACGGATAATTAATTAATCAAACCCAGTTCATAAATAAAGTTAGCCTTCATTAGGTTAGCGTTTTTTTGCAATTCATGTACTCCTTTTTTCTGATTATCCAGTTCTCAATCAGCTGGGTTTAGCTTTCTGACACAGCTTTCATCATCAAAAAATCCACTGTAAAACCGTCACATCGATAAGACTTAACACCGGAGATTATTTATAACTATCTGTTTTTAAATTAATTTGTGCAGATAAGAAATAGTTAAAATAAATTATTGTTCAAATTTTGACAGATAAGAAGTGTGAGACTAAAGTAACATATAGGACAAATGAGACGAGGCGAAATATGCAAGCGATCACAGAAAACACACAGTCATTGCAATATCTCACTTTTCAGTCAAGACAGGATTGCTATGCAATTGAGATCCTGTCAATAAAAGAGATCATTGAACTGGGCTCCGTGACAAAAGTCCCCTTGATGCCCGAGTTCATTAAAGGAGTGATTAATTTAAGAGGCTCAGTTGTACCCGTTATCGATCTGTCAGCTCGGCTTTGTGGAGAAGTAATAGAAGTTGGCAGACGAACTTGCATCATCATTTGTGAATTCAGTATTGCTGACAACCTCATTGAGATGGGTGTCATTGTTGACGGCGTCAATGAAGTCATAGAAGTTGACGCAAAAGATTTAACCAACTCACCTCAGTTTGGCGCGCAAATCAGAGCTGACTTCATCGCTTCCATGGTAAGGCGCGGCGATGAGCTACTTATCGCGCTAGACCTTGAAAAAGTTCTATCAGTTGAAGAGATGGCTGAGCTAATAGAGTTAAGTGAGCGTAGTAGTCACCTTGGGGAGTCAGCATAATGCAGATACTTCCAATTAATGAGCTAAAGGCAATCTACAAGTACTACATTAGCGCTGCGGTGTTGCTAAGCCTAGTATTGTCTCTCACGCTATTACTCAGTGTTCGCGTTGATATTTTATCGCTATCTTCTGTGCTCATCACCAGTGCACTCTTAGCGGTAACGTTAAGGCAGCGTCATTTAACTGCAAAAGTCATTCTCGATTGTGAGGCATTTGCTAGTTATTCGAGTGAGATGCAAGAGCATTGCGAGGTAGAGCAGCACAATACGGAATCTGTTGCCGCGATTTTAGAAACCGTTATTAATCAGGTCTACAGTATTAAGACCTTGGGTAATGACTCGGTTTCAGGGCTTACCCTGCAGTTTTCAGAGCTAAGACAGGCACTAAATAACACTATCGAATCGGCACGAGGTTCTGTAGAAAATTTTGGTGATGATGAACATTGTTTTGCCAAACACAGCCAAGAAGAACTCAATGAAGTCCTGCACAGCTTGCGCGTGGCTCTTGGTTCAAAACTCGAGGTTGTTAATTCCAATCAAGCTGTAAGCCATGCTGCCAAGGAATTAACTGAGCAAACAAAATCCATTCAAAAAATCTCAAAAGAGATCACTTTATTGTCACTCAACGCATCAATTGAAGCTGCAAGAGCGGGGGAAGCCGGTCGGGGGTTTGCCGTGGTAGCGGAAAGGGTGCGTGAGCTTTCGGATATTACCTCAGAAGCTGCAGAGCTTATTATTGAAAAGATGAATGGCTTAACCAATGCCGTTTCTGACAACACTGAGAAGCTCACCGAATCACAGGCACAAGACGTTACGCTTATGGATGACGCTGAATTACATATCCGAAAAGTGCTCAATGAGATGGCGACGGTCGCTAATGAGCTGACGCAATCGGTACATGGATTAGATGATACCGCAAGCAAGATAAAAGCGAACGTCGACGACGCGATAACCGATTTTCAATTTCAAGATAGAGTGAGCCAAAAGCTAGAACACATTTGCAAAGGGCTCACTTCATTAGTCTCGCTATACAGGACAGAAGGTGAGCTAGGCGAGGAAGGGTTGGCTGCATTACAGCAAGAAATGTTCAACTCTTACACTATGAAAGAAGAAAGGGAATGTCATGTTTCAACCACTGAAAATACGTCTCAACACGACCATGTTGAAGATGAAGTAACATTTTTCTAGGAGGTCTTATGACTAAGAAAATTATGATTGTAGATGATTCGGCTTCAATTCGTCAGGTGGCAAAAATGACACTACTCGCTGAAGGTTATGAGGTCATTGATGCCTGTGATGGTCTTGACGCAATCAACAAGCTAGATGATGGTAAAATCAACCTGATCATTAGTGACTTGAATATGCCAAACATGGACGGGCTGAGCTTGTTGAAGAAGGTGAAAGAAATGGGTCAATATCGTTTTACGCCTTTTTTGATGCTTACCACAGAATCGGGCTCGGATTTCGTGAATCAAGGCAAGCAAGCGGGAGCAAAGGCTTGGATGATAAAGCCGTTTAAACCCGAAAAGCTGATTAATACCGTTTCACGTATTTTGGCTTAGGAGCATAAATATGAGCAACTTAACCATTGTGCTGCCAGAAGTATTGACCATTTATGAAGTGAGCAAAGTGGCAGCAAAATGGCAGCTCATGTTAAGCGATGACACGACGGCGGTTGCGATTGACCTTAGCGAGCTGCTGGAGGTGGACGCTGCAGGCTTTCAATTAGTTGTTGCGCTTGCACAGTGTTGTACGGAAAAGCCGTTATCAGTGATAGGGGTTGATGAGCATCACTCACCTTGTGCCTTATGGCTACTCAATACCTTAGTTGCATCAAACTGCGCGCTAAGGAGGTAAGATGGTTGATTTATCCGAAATTCAAGCGGTCTTTATTGAAGAAGCCAAGGAGTTGGTACTTCAATTTGAAGAAAGCCTCTTGGCAATGGAGTCTATACTGCCAAATAGTGACGACGAGATCATAAACGAGGCGTTTCGTGCTGCACATACCATAAAGGGCTCTGCCGGTGTTGTTGGTTATGACCATATTGTCGATTTTACGCATTTTGTTGAAGCCACTATGGAGCTTCTTCGTAATCACGCGCTAAATCCTTGCGAAAAACTGATTTCGACTCTGCTCGAATGTAATGACCATATAAGTGCGTTAATTAAGTGCTTAGAGTCAAACGAAGATTTTCCTCAGGCGTTGACCGATGCTGAAGCTGGGCTGCTAGAAAGTTTAAAGTCATATAGTGGTTTGCAAGACCAAGCCTCAAGTGAGCAAACCGTTGTCGGAAATCAAGAAGCAACGCAGAGCTTTCGAGTCTCAGCGCAGTTTTATAAGGCCTGCATGGTGGATGGTTTTGATCCACTCTCGATTATTCGCTACATCGAAAGTAAAGGTAGTACGGTAGAAGTAGATTGGCTAATTGATGAGGTACCTGCGCTTAACGCGGTCACACCAGATGAACTAGAATTATGCCATTTTAGAATGCAGCTAGAGATACATCACTCTACGCGAGAAGATATTGATGAAGCATTTGAGTTTATTGCTGCAGAATCAAATATTGAGATAGCCCCAATTGAAGATGATAAGCCAACACCAACACTTGTCAAAACTGACCAACAGCCCACCAAAAATAACAAAATCAAACCAAAGAATCCCGAGCGGATGATGAAAATACCAGCGCAGAAGCTAGATGAGTTAGTCAATGAACTTGGCGAGCTGGTTATCGTGTCTGCGGCACTCGAAGATCACACCAAAACAATACGCGACTCGGCTCTTACTGAAATTGTTGAGCATATTCAACAACTCGTTAGTGATGTGCAAAGCAGTACACTGCAACTCAGAATGGTACAGATAGGCGAAACGTTTAATCGCTTTAGCCGTGTGGTGCGCGACACCTCAAAGGAGTTAGAAAAACAGGTTTCTTTAGAAATCGTGGGTGCAGAAACCGAACTAGATAAATCAATGGTTGAAAAGATAGTCGACCCCCTCACGCACTTAGTTCGCAATGCCATTGACCATGGTATGGAGCCACCTGCACAACGAGCGGCCAGTGGAAAGCCTGAATACGGTACTTTATCGCTCAAAGCCTTTCATGATTCGGGCAGTATCGTAATTGAGATCAGTGACGATGGGCGCGGGCTAGACAAAGAAAAAATTAAGGAAAAGGCAATTCAGCGTAATCTGATCTCACCTGATACTGAGCTTACCGACAAAGAAATTGCTAACTTAATCTTCGAACCAGGCTTTTCCACAGCCGAAAAAATATCAAATATCTCGGGACGCGGCGTTGGCATGGATGTGGTGAGGAAAAACATTGAAGCGGTACGTGGAACGGTGAGTGTTGAATCTGTCGAGCACCAAGGTACGTGTTTCCAACTCAGGTTGCCGTTAACCATGGCTATTATTGATGGTTTTATGGTGAGTGTTGCTGATGCTAAGTTCGTCATTCCACTCGATATGGTTACAGAGTGTATTGAACTTCCGCTTGGCAATGGAGCAACTCGTCAAACCGATTACATTAATCTGCGCGGTACGGTGCTGCCATTTATTCATTTGAGTCGTATTTTCGACTTACCGACGAACCCTAAGATCAGACCAAGTATTGTCGTTGTGAAGTACGGCCAGTTGCGAGCAGGCATCGTCGTCGATCAGCTGTTAGGTGAGTTTCAAACGGTCATTAAACCACTCGGTGCGTTATTTGAAAAGATGTCGGGGATAAGTGGCTCAAGTATTTTAGGGTCAGGAGACATTGCGCTCACTCTTGATGTACCAAAGCTTATTCATGATTTTGCTCATGAACCTGAATCTAGAAAATTAGCTAACTCTTAATAAGGGGATACATAATGGGAATTTTACCAGCAATCTTTGACAAACAAGTTAATCAGTTGTCAAAGGCAGTCGTAAACGCGATTGAACACTCAGATCTTACCCAAGTAAACCCCGCTTTATATGAAGGGGAAGCCAAAACACTTGCGACCAATGTGTTAAGTTTGCTTAAAAGTAACGCAGAGTTAGCGGCTATCGAAACCACAGGCACATTTGCTGCACTCTTAGATGGTGCTGGTCGGATTGTTCATCAAAGTAATAAATTTACCCAGCTTATTGCAAATAACGCACAAAGTGATGGTAGATATATTACTGATATGCTGTCATTGCACAATAATTTTTCCGAGCTGATAGACAAGGCCACCATAGTTAATATGTCAAGCGGATCTTATCAATTAGAAGTCATGAAATTAGAACAGCCCATTGCTAACTGTAGCTTCGTGGCTAAATTAATCAGCCAAGCGAGTTTGAGCGCTGGAAGTAATAGCGATTTTTATAAACAAGCCATGGATTACAGTACCGCTTGCATTATGCTGGCTGATGAAAATTACGACATTGTTTATATAAATCGTGCTATGCGAGACATGTTACTCAGGTTAGAAAGTGCGATCCAAAGCACGTTACCTACCTTTTGCGTTGACAAACTGGTGGGAGGAAGTATTGACCAGTTCCACCGTAATCCAAGCCACCAGCGTACTATGTTAGCGAGTTTAACCTCAACGCACGTTGCGAGACTAGGGGTTGGTGAGCACAGCTTGGAGCTCATGATCACCCCTGTATTTGATGAAGACAATAAGCGTATTTCTACTACGGTTGAGTGGAAAGACGTAACTGATGAAAAGCGTAAAGAGCGCTTGTTAGAAGAAGAGTTTGGTGTTGCCTTCCAAGCGGTAGCTTGCGGGGAATTTGACAGACGCATTGAAGCCAATGAATTAGAGGGATCGATAGGCAGAATTGCAGAGGCATATAATAAGTCGATGGAAGTGCTGGAATCGGTACTTGAGGACAATTTTGCCGTGCTAAACGCAGTGAGTGAAGGTAACTTATCATTAAAGCCCAAAGTACAAGCACAAGGGCTTTTAGGTGAGCTGGCGCAACGTACAGCCAATCTCACCGATGTGTTAGATACCTTAGCGAACGATATCGTCGAGTTGGTTTCACAAGCGGTCAAAGGAAACATCCAAAATCGCGCCGATACCTCAAACTATGCCGGCGCATTTAAAACCATGACTGATGGTCTTAACGAGGTATTGGAAGCGACTGAAAAGCCAATTCAAGAAATTGCTAATGTCATGGAGGGGTTAAAAGAAGGCCGCCTTGATGTTGAGATTGCAGGAAGCTATTCAGGTGTCTATGACGAGTTGAAACAAAGCGTAAATAGTACAATCTCCAGTTTAAGTCGCATTATTTGTGATGTTCGTTCTAACTCAGAATCGCTAGCACAGGCATCGACCGAAGTCTCCTCTACAGCCCAGTCACTGGCACAAAGTGCAAGCGAACAAGCCTCATCAGTTGAAGAGACATCAGCCTCTGTAGAGCAAATGACGGCATCCATTGCACAAAATGCAGAAAACTCTAAAATCACTGACGGTATGGCATCTAAAGCGGCAGGTGAAGCACAAGAAGGCGGTAGCGCCGTGGAAGAGACCGTATCGGCCATGAAACAAATTGCTTCTAAGATAGGTATTGTCGATGACATTGCTTATCAAACGAATCTGTTGGCACTCAACGCTGCCATAGAAGCGGCTCGAGCTGGAGAGCATGGTAAAGGGTTTGCAGTGGTGGCAGCTGAAGTCAGAAAGCTTGCTGAGCGATCTCAATTTGCAGCGCAGGAAATATCTCAGCTGGCATCTGGCTCGGTTAGCAAAGCCGAGCGAGCTGGCAGTCTACTTGCTGAAATCGTACCTGCGATTGGTAAAACCTCTGATTTAGTACAAGAGATCTCCGCAGCGTCAGACGAACAAGCGGCAGGTGTTGGCCAAATCAACGACTCGATGAATCAAATCACCCAGCTAACGCAGCAAAATGCGTCATCGTCAGAAGAACTAGCAGCTACCGCGGAAGAAATGTCCAGTCAAGCAGAGACGCTTACCCAACTCGTCGCCTATTTTAAAATCGGAGACATTGAAAGCCAAAGCAAAATGCGAGTATTAGAAGGAGGAAAACCGCAAACAGAAGCAAAACCTGTCGCCGAGCAAAAAGAAGTTAGTGCTGGGCAAGCTCGCTCAAAAGAGCACTTTGAACAGTTCTAAGGAGGTGCCACATGATTGGGGACTTTATTAGCGATCAAGAACTTACCTGTATTGCTGACTTCTTCAAAGCTGAATCAGGAATACATCTTAGGGATCATAAAAAGAACTTAGTCTGTGGACGGCTAAATCAAAGACTGAGGATTTTAGGATTAAGTAGTTATGGCGAGTACATTGAGTATCTAAAAATACCCAATAACAAAGGTGAGCGAAACATGTGCATCGACTTGCTGACTACCAATGAAACCTATTTCTTCAGAGAACGTAAACACTTTGAGAAGTTAGCAGAGCTGTTTACCACGTACTACCAAAAGTCTGCACCAGATATTTGGTGTGCGGCTTGCTCGTCTGGCGAAGAGGCATACACCTTGGCCATGTGCACACAGGAGCATTATGGCCACGGGAATTGGGTGGTGCGTGCCAGCGATATTTCTGAGCGGATGCTAGATTTAGCGAAAAAGGCAATTTACCCCTTACATCGTGCTAAAAACATTCCTGATGAATACCTAAGGAAATACTGTCTAAATGGCGTCGGAGAGAAGACCGGCTATATTATGGTGAATGATGAGCTCTATCATAAGGTTAACTTTTTCAAAAATAATCTACTTGTGCCTTATATCGGTGGTAAAGCTGACATAATATTCCTCCGTAATGCACTGATTTATTTTGAAAAAGACGAAAAGGTAAAAATCCTCGAGAATATTTATAGGGCGATGCCGAAGCAAGGTTTTTTGTTTTTAGGACACTCCGAGAGCTTAAATGGCGTGTATGACAAATTTGAGTCAATCGCCCCTGCGGTGTATGCAAAATGTTGATGCCAAACAGAGACGTTGAATCAATATTTTTGCAGCCGGGTAGTTTGGCAATTGAGTCATTTCGTCCAGCAACGCTCAATACCTTGCTGGGGTCCTGTGTTTCATTTGTTTTAGTGTCTAAGCAGCACCAACTAGTTGTTGTCAGTCATATGCTATTGCCAACCACAGAAAAGCCGAATGACGATGAGCCCGCTAAATATGTCGATAAGACTTTTTCGTTGGTTCGCCAATATTTAAAGCGGTTTAGTATCGCTGAGGATTGTGTGGAGATTAAGCTTTTTGGTGGTGGAGAGATGTTCAAAACGTCTTGTTCAGAGACTGTCGGTATGCGAAACATCGAAATGAGTCATAAGCTGATTGACGATTATGGATTTAGGCTTATTGCGCGTGATGTTGGTGGCCCTTATTATCGGAGAATTCAAGTGGATCTCAAGGATGGCTCTTGCCGGGTAGACCGTTTTCATGTTGCGTTATCGAGCAGGAGAGCAACCTGATGTCGAATAAAATTTCTGTCTATATTATCGATGACTCTGCTGTGGTAAGGCAAACGGTCACTGCGATGTTGGAGTATTCGCCTGAAATCTGCGTGACTAAGGTGTTTAGCAACCCTGTCTTGGCGCAGCCCAGCGTGTTGGCAGAGCCGCCAGATGTAATTATTCTTGATATAGAAATGCCACAGATGGATGGTATTACCTTTTTACGCTGGCTCATGGCCAATAAACCTATCCCCGTGATCATTTGTTCATCGCTAACAACCACAGGTGCTCAATTGTCGGTAGAGGCACTCTCTCTTGGCGCATTTGAAATCTTAACTAAACCTGAGTGTGGCTTAAAATCATTTCTTGAGTCTAAACGCGAGCAATTGATTAAAGTGGTTAAGCAAGCGAGATTCTACAGACCAAAGTCCTCTACGGAAGACATAAGCCGCGCGCCTGCTATCAATGTTGCAATGAGCAATACCAACCTTTCCATTAATACCACTGATAAAGTGGTAGCCATCGGCACTTCGACAGGGGGGACGCAAGCGCTTGAGTACATATTTAGTCAATTAGAACCCGAATTGCCTGGTATTGTGGTGGTGCAACATATGCCAGCCAACTTCACTAAAGCCTTTGCTCAAAGGCTAAATGATATTTCAAAATTAAAGATTAAAGAGGCTGAGCATAACGAACGCGTATTGGCTAACCATGTGTACATCGCGCCAGGCAGCCACCACCTTCAGCTTGTTCGTCGTGGCGCATTCTATTACACTCAGCTCAAAGATGGGCCGCCAGTGCAGCGCCATAAGCCTTCGGTCAATGTATTATTTCAATCTGTTGCGAAGCAAGTTAGAAGCAATGCTGTCGGATTTATATTAACTGGAATGGGCGCAGATGGTGCATTTGGTTTGTTAGAAATGAAGAAATCAGGAGCGAAGACTTATGCACAAGATGAGAGCTCCAGCATTGTATTTGGAATGCCAAAAGAGGCCATTAAGTTAAACGCTCACAGTAAAGAAGTGACTCTAGCGGACGTGCCGATGACGATAACTCAATGCTTTTCATAATGTTACTGTTTTGATAAGCGCAACTCTTGATTATGCGATTAAAAGGAAATTAGCTTGAAAGCGACCATATTAACCCGAACTTTTTATCATGTATTGGGTGGCGTTATAGCCATCACGCTATTTGGATGTGCGCCACAAAAAAGGACGGTTTTAACACCCACCGAGCAATTTAACGTTGAAGCGTTTCACTGTGGCGAGCTGTGGATGACAGAGGTCGATGATCTTTTAACAAGTGGCGATGGTAGCGGGCATGGTCCTGATCTTGGCAGTCAAGAATGGCAATCGGTCATTGAGTTTAAACTTGGTGTAAGAAGTTACTCGGATAAGCCCGACCGTAGCACGCAGGATTGGTGTCGCTATATTGACGAGCACATAAAACAACATACCCTACATACACCTTCATTCGCTTGTAACGAGGTGAGAGCAGGAAGTATGGAAGCCGTTATTTGTAACAGTGCGGCGTTGTCTCGACTAGATCGCAAGCTCAATTCTGTGTATGAAAAAATTGTAAAAGAGCCGCATTCGAAGCAGCTTAAAGCCGAGCAAAGAGGGTGGATAAAAGGGCGCAATGCGTGTTGGAAATCTAGCGATAAAACGGATTGTTTGAAGCAATCGTATATTCATCGTATCGCCGAGCTTCAGGCTCGTTTTGCATTAGTAACTAGCTCCGGGCATACGTCGTATCTCTGTAACGATAAGTTATTATCCGTTTTTTACTATGATACTCAGCCACTAAGCATGATCGCAGAATTTAATGACAGTGAAAAGCTGATGTTCATTGATAACTCCGCCAGTGATACTCATTACCGCGATGGCGATTATCACCTTAAAGTACAAAGTAATGTAGCAATATTAACTTGGGGTTATTATCAACAGCCCATCCAGTGCAAAGTTACAGTAGACTAAATTTAGAAGCAGATTAGCGCTTCGAGTTGAAGCGCTAATCACCGGTTGAATGATAGCAAATCTTGTCGAGCATCATGATAATAAACGAGTCGTCTTTTGCTTTTCCTAAGAACTCCATTGCATTAAATTCAAACGTCCCATCAGATTTGACTTCGTATTGAAGAAGAAAATCAAACTTTTCGCCTTCTTCTTCTACATAACCATCAATATTTATGTAGTTTCTGCCCCAATCGCTTGTGAGATAATCCCAAGTGAGTTCGGTAAAAAAATTATTCATAACTTGGCGAAAAGTGTAGTCGCTACACTCTTTAAACGGTGTGTCCTGCATTCGGTCAATTTCTAACTCAGCAGTATAATCGGCATAAGCTACAGATGAGGTGACTAAAAATCCAAGTGCAGCTAGGTTAAGTGAGAGCTGTTTCATCATTTTTCCATTTTTATTTCTGACGCGAAATTGAAGTATATCAAGCAATATGAAATATTTTGTTATTCGAACCAAACTACTTTATTTTTGCCAGTATGTTTAGCCTCATACAAAGCTTTATCAGCATCATTTAAATGTGCTGTAATAGACATTTTTTCCATCTCGGGAAGTACCGCTTTTACACCAATGCTGACCGTGAGATGTATTTTCTCTTCTTCTGACAGTGTAATTTCCAAGTTGGATATAGATTCTCTGATGGTCTCAATCAATGCGCTAGATGATCCATGTGTGGCATCAAGTAACACAAATGCAAACTCCTCACCTCCCATTCGCGCGGTAAAATCATCACTGCGTAGCGCATCCTTTATGGTGTAAGCAATCAGCTTAATGGCTTTGTCACCAGCATCATGACCGTAGGTATCATTAATAGACTTAAAGTTATCGATATCTACCATACCAATTAAATAGGGGAAGGATATCTCACCAACTTCGGCGGCTTTTTCCATAAAGGCACGTCGGTTGGGCAGGCCTGATAAGGTGTCGGTCATTGCGAGTTCAAGCAGTTTGTTTTCTGCTTCTTGGCGCTCTTTATCGAGTTTAACCGCATAGTATAAACCCGCTAGAGAATCGACCAGTGGTTGTAAGAATTTTGCATCTTCTTCGGTATAGTCAAAAAACTTATTTGCAAGTCCTATCATACCGACCAATTCGCCATTGAGCTTTATCGGCAGCCCCAAAAACTTAGAGATCCTTGGGTGTCCTTTTGGCGTGCCTTTCGACGCAGGGTGCTTGCCTCGTTCATTACTAATGACGGTTTTCCCTGTCAGGATAACCGACCCGAACAGATTATTAAAATCAGTAAAATAAAGATCGTTATCATAATACCGCTGTACCAATTGAGAGCTTAGATCATTCCACTGCATTTCTGAAATTGCATGGATAAAGAGCCTTGGCACACCGGCGGTATGCTCAAGCTCGCCGATCAGCGCAAATTGGCTATCCGCAATGTCGATGAGCTCTTCTAGAATTTCACGGCATGATTTAGACAGATCACCTGTCTTTAAATAGGCTGACTGTGCTTTACTGATAAAAGACAGTAATTGTTTTTGTTTACGCTCTTGCAACTGTGCTTCCATCCGGTAGGTAATATCCCGGTGAGTACCAGCAAGGCGCAGTGCTCTGCCGCTATTATCGCGTTCAACCACTTTGCCATAGGTTTCAATCCATACCCAGTGGCCATCGGCATGTTTCATTCTATAGGAAGTGGTGTAGGCGTCGGTTAACCCTTGTAGGTGCTTGGCTAGGTCTCTTTCTACGTGACTACGATCGGCTGGATGAATAAGTTGGCGGAAGTAATTAACGCTGGTCTCAACGTATTCAAATTCAATTCCAAGCATATCACACCACTTTTTATTAACTTTGTTGATATCTGCTGGAATATTCCAATCCCATGTACCTAGCTCCGAGGCTTCTAGTAACAGGCGCATCTGTCGGTTTGTCTCATTGAGTTTGTCTTCGGTGTACTTTTGCGCAGTATTTTCGGTAATAAAAGCCTGAATGCTTGTCATTCTGCCGTCGTGGTTAAAGTGCGCCACGGTGATCATACGGATCCAGATCTGTTTTGAGTCTAATGCCATCTCTAGCAAAATTTCAGACGCCTCTAAACCATCCAAGTGGTTTTGTAAGTTAAAATGAAATTTCTCAACACTTGGCTCGGTGAGTAAGTCTTCAAAATGCAATTCTCCGGAGCATAAGTGGAAAGCGTCAATACCAATTACGCGTTCAATATTCGGAGAAACCGTACGAATGCGCAGCCCATTATTATACTTCCACTTAATTAACACGATCGGTGAAAAACGGATTAACTCTTGATCTTCGAGGTATAACGAATAGTTCTTTTGTAGCTCTAAAATATTGGTGATAAGACCGCTAATCGTCTCGAGTAAATGAACATCTCGCTCGGCATAATTTTTCGGTTTGGTATCGATTAAACAGACGCCACCGATAGGCTTGCCGTCGAGTCGAAAAGGTACACCCAAGTATGAGCGAATGTAGGGCTCGCCAGTAACCAGTGGGTTATTGGCATAGTTTTCATCCAAGGCGGTATCTGGAACAAGTAAAGACTTGTTATGTTTGATTAAGCTCTTACAAAAAGCATCTTGCTCCGGTGTCTTGTCGGCTAGGATCCCATGTCTGGCGATCAGATGTTGCCATTGCCCTTCAATTACGGTGACTAAAGTAATTGGTACCTCAAAATAATCAGAGAGAGAGGTGAGTAGCGTATTGAGGTCGGCGAGCGGAAAGCTTGATTCGACTAAATCTTGTGTTAATTCAACTTTTGCAAAAGTATCCACGCCTACTCTCCATTATTTAAAAATGCAGCAAGTTGAGTGGTATTACTTTGTATCTCGTGAGGTAGTGCGGTATCGAGTAACTTTTCCAACTGAATTTCTAGCTCTATCTGCTTTCTTGGCAATAAGGATTGCTCAATGTTATCCAGTACAAACAGATAGTTATGGGTCGGTGACGGTAATATTTTATAGTTTCTGAAAACGTCTTGAGCCGCAGCTGCCAATTTCGCTGTGGTGAGTTCGCAAGTTGGCAACGCATAGTAAGTGAGAACGGGGTTTATCGAGTAACATAATAGCAGCTCGGTGATAACTTCATAGACGTTAATTTCGTCTGTTACTTCGACTTTTTCTATCGTGATCAGATAGAACTCCTCGTCTTTTGGATTGCTACGGATCTCACATCTCAAAACACCAAGAGGAGTGTGGTAGATGCCATTACCACTAAAGCATGCCGAGAACTCCGCAAGAATCTGAGATTCTATGTCTTTGCTGAGATTATGCTCGACAACTTGGCCTTCATTATTGATTAATACCCGTGGGCAATCACGCTTTTTTAGTTGTTCCTGTAAAACCGTTTTAAAATAATTATTATTGTATACGTCTATTGCTGCATTAACTTCTTCGAGTAATTTGTCGTTCTCCCATGGTTTACACAAAAACTTATGCGCAACCTTGCTGTTAATCATATCAATAAGCATATCGGAGTCGGTATAACCGCTAAGAATTAGGCCAATTGCACCAGGGTTTATTTTTTTGGCTCGTTTTAGAAAATCTCCACCATTCATTAGCGGCATTCTAAAATCAGAGATAATAACCTGAACGGGGTGCGTGTCTATGTACTCAAGAGCTTCAAAAGGATTATCAAAACTGACAACCTCTACCGAAGGCAGCCGTATGACTCGTTTTAACGCCTTAAGTATTGACGTTTCATCGTCTAATATCAGTACTTTGTAACTAACTAAAGTATTTGCTTCTGAGTTCATAGAAAAGCTCCAACCAATCTTGGCTCTTTTGATCAAAAAAGGTGTTGATCACCGTCTGATTGACTTCTTTATTGGTGATAGTGTCTATAAGCAACAATAGCTTAGTGGCATTGCAATCTGAGCTACCCGTTTCTAGGGCATTAATGAGCGCATACAATTGATCTGTGATGGCTGACTCGTAGCCAATTAATGTGGCTGTATAAAGGGCGATATGCAATTTCTCGATATAGCAACTCTGTGGGGAATGACATTGACTTTCGGTAATAAGCTGAGCTATTTCTGAGCCGAGCTCGCCAAGAAATAATAAGGATTGAACAAAAACAACGCGCTCAGAGTCAATTGAGCCGTCATGTAGCTTATGTACCAATTCCTTAAGTAATTTGACCTTTCTAAAATTAATATCGCTTAACTGCTCACAGTTCGCGATATCATATCTGGCTGCAACCATATTGTGATAACACACAGAGACAATAATTACAGACACTAAATCCACACCGAGCGTCTTAATTGCGGTAGAGAGGGAGTATTGCTTTGTCGATAATCCCACATAAGCACTGTTACACAGGTGGAATAATTTAGCTTGAATGAGCACCTCTTGTTCCAGCATTGCTTCAAGCTTGTGAAAATCTAAATCAATGTCTTCAATTTTACTTAGCAAGATAGGCAATTCGTTTTCAATGAAAGTTTCATTTAGGGCACGCTTTATTGCTTCACTTAATGGCAGCTCATTGAGTCGATAAAAAGCGGTGATCACATCATCGAATTCTTCTCTTCTAAATGGCTTAGCGACGATAAAGGTAGCAGAAATTGAAGACTTACACAGTACCTTGCCTGTGGTATCGCCGGTTAACAACACGGTGAGGACTTGTGGATAACGGCGCCTCACGATATTGATTAATTCAACACCGTTAATCGATGGCATAAGGTAATCACTCACTAATATGTCGATGCTTGCTAACGTATCTAGGGATTCTATGAATTGTTTAGGTGATGAAAAGGTCAATATTTCAGCTCCTTCCATGCTGATTTTGAAGTGGCGGTGGAGCGACTTCAACATTAACTCATCGTCATCAACGAGCACAATCCGTGGCACTTGGCTTTTAATAGACATAGTGAGTAAACTCCTCAAGCAAAACAGGTTTTCCGATGAGATATCCTTGTACTTCATCGCATTTTAACTGCTCTAGAATTTCAAGCTGTTCCACGGTTTCTATACCTTCAGCGACAACTTTTAATTCAAGGTCGTGAACTAATCGAATAACATTTTGGACAAGATCTCGAGCTGATTTCGAACTGTCGATGTTTTCAATCAGGCTTTTGTCAATTTTGATAACATCCACTGGCAATTTTGAAATATAGCCCAATGAGGAATAGCCCGTACCGAAGTCATCGATGGCAATGGAGAATCCGATTTCTTTTAATTGTAGTAATTTAGTTTTAGCTTGCTCGAGATTTTCTAAAACAAAGTTCTCGGTGATTTCTAACTCGAATTGTTCGGGTTTGAGCGAATACCTTTCAATAATCGAATACATGGTTTGTACAAAGCAGGGATCGGAAAGTTGATAAGGTGAAACATTCACTGCAACTTTTTGGATCTCAAGTTCTTCCTTTTGCCATTCGCACAGTGCGATACACGCCTGCTCAAGCACCCAAGTTCCTATTTTGACTATTTGTCCGTCTTTTTCTGCTAACGGAATAAAATAATCTGGTGAGTTAGCGCCAAACTGGGTGTTCTTCCAGCGAATTAACACTTCACAACTATTGATTGAATGTTCATTTAAATTAAGCTTAGGCTGGAACCTTAGATAAAACTCATCATTATCAACGGCGTTAAATAATGCTTCAGAGACTTTATGCTCATTTAGTTTTTCTGAAAGCAGTGATTGCGAATAACGCATATAGAAATCAGTGCGTGACTCGCAAACAAATTGGGTATAGATAACTAAGCTGTCTATTGCTTCCGAGAGTGGCTGCTCAGGCTCAATCATGGTGTACGAGACAGAGAACTTGATTTGGATATTTTTGCGAATGAAAAATTGTTTAATTGAGTTGATTAACTCATCTAAAAACTTGTGTACCTCAATTTCACTTTGTACTGAATCTAGCCAGAAAATGGCTTGATCAAAGCTGATTTCAAGCATCGAAAAATGAGTCGCTTCGCTCAATAGAGCATGATCTATGATTTTTTTAAACGTATCAGAATATATTGGGGTATTGGAAATAATATTCTTAACCAACAAATCTCGAATTTTCAGGCAGATCATGACAGAGTTATCGGTGCGATTGATATGTTCGAGAAAGCCCAGTTTGCTCTGATAGAAGTTAGGATATTTATCCTGCTCGCTGGAGAGGGGTTTAATGATAAGTAAGTAGCTGGATTCTGTTTTTAGCTTGAGCTCAACTTGGCATAACACCCCTGAGCTTTTTAGTGTTGCAATTCTGCGCTCGGTAAAATCATCAAGGCATTTATCACTTTCAAAATTAAACAGCTGAAAGAAATTGCCTTTATTGGCCTCGTTAAGCACTAACTCCGTGTAAGCGTAATTACAGTCAATGACATTACCTATGGTATTTACTTCGACTAAAGGCGCATTATTGTTACGCAGGATTTGGGTTTTTAATTCGTTTTTGTGATGGTTTGTGAGTGCCGCTTCTATCGTTGTGTACAGCTCTTCGTTATTCCAAGGCTTGGATAAAAACTTAAAGGTATTATTCGCATTGATCAGCGACTTCATATCGTCATAATCAGCTTGCCCACTGAGCACGATGCATTCAATACTGGGATCATGCTTTTTCACTTCTTGGATAAGCTCTTGGCCATTCATGTTGGGCATTCTGAAATCAGTAATAAGCACATGAGGTTTGTGCTCTTGTATCAAACTGAGCGCTTGTCTCGGGTCATCGGTATATACCACTTCATAATGCTGTAAACGCAGAGTGCGTTTAAGCGACTTTAGAATATCAATTTCATCATCAACCAACATGATAGGTGCATTCATAGCTACCCCTGTATTAGCGCATTAATTTTTTCTAACAGAATAGAGTTATCAAACGGTTTAGAAAGGGCATCGTTGGCGCCCATCGCTTTAGCCTTTTCAAGTTCTACATCATTTAACGCAGAGACCACCAAAATCTTAATCGCTTTAAATTCTTCTTTTTCGCGGATAAATGAGATCACTTCAAAGCCATCCATTCCCGGCATGGAAAGATCGAGCGTGATTAAACTTGGTTTAAACTCAGAGATGGCAATGCCAGCCATAAAGCCATCCCCAGCTTCTTGTATCAAATAATCGTTGCCTATCACTCGTCGTATCGCTTTTCTATACTGGGGCTCGTCATCAATGATAAGCACCTTAGCTAAATCCCGTTCTTTATCAGAGTGTAGTCCACTTTCTGCGATTTGATAGTCGCTAATAAAGTCTTGCGAAAGGGGGATTTTGTGCTTGTTTAAAAAGGATAAAAAGTCTTCAAGTAAGACACGGTAGTTACCGCGTCCAGGAAGCTTATGACCTTTTAATTCGCCATTGGCAATCCAACGACTCACACTGCGTTGGTGTACGTTACAGTAACTGGCGATTTCGCTTGGTTTAAGTGTTTGCATAGTCTTTTTGCTTTAATTCTCTTACCTATTGGTATAGCACAAGAAAACTAATAAGACAAAAGCGACATTAGAGACAAAGAAAATAGAGTATGTTTATGAGCTAAAGGTATCAAGGCGGGGAGCCTTGATACCATCATGAATGTATAAACCTATAACACCATCGCGGCTATCCAGCCGAAGCAGAGTAGTGGGACGTTGAAGTGAATAAATGTAGGCACCACGGAATCCCATATGTGATCGTGCTGGCCGTCGGCATTTAAGCCAGAAGTGGGTCCAAGTGTGGAATCTGATGCAGGAGAGCCCGCGTCGCCTAGTGCACCTGCGGTTCCCACCAAGGCGGCGGTAGCCATAGCAGAAAAGCCAACTTCTAGAGACAAAGGTACAAATAGCGTGGCAATGATTGGCACGGTTGAAAATGAACTGCCAATTCCCATGGTAATAAGTAAGCCAACAAGCAAAATCATCGCAGCGGCAAGTGGTTTATTATCGCCAACAAAATCGGCACAACTTGCTACTAAACTTGCCACATCACCCGTTGCTTTCATGACGGAGGCAAAGCCTTGAGCAGAGATCATGATAAAACCTATCATTGCCATCATCGCCACGCCTTTACTGAAAACATCGGAGTTTTGTTCCCATTTCACAATACCAAAGAGGCTAAAAATCATCACGCCAACGAGCCCACCTAATATCATTGAGCCACTGTTATTTTGTGCAATAAGAGAAGCCAGCACCGCAGCGCCGCCGACAATCATCACTTTAGTTGCTTCTTGGCCTTCAGGTACTGTGTTTGACTGAGTACTTTGCTGTTGACTCACCTCATAAACTCGCTTTTTACGATAAGTAATGAAAACGGCAATCAACAGGCCAATCAGCATACCAAGCGCAGGGATCACCATAGCGTATGGCACGTCGAACTTAACCAATTCTAAACCATTATCTACAAGGTTTTTATGCAAAATAGAGTAAAGATAAATGCCACCGAATCCATATGGCAACACCATATAACTGGTCGCTAAGCCAAACGTTAAAATACACGCAATCGCACGGCGGTCTATCGTCAGCTTGTTCAGTACGACTAATAGCGGCGGAATGAGGATCGGAATAAACGCAATATGGACAGGCACAAGGTTTTGCGAGGCAATCGAGCAAGCCAAGATGATGACCATTATAAACATGCTTAAAAACGTTGAACCTTCGCTATCATTGGCATTAACCAATTTGAGCAGCTTTTGCGCGAGGATTTGAGTTAAGCCAGACTTTGAAATAGCAACTGCAAACCCACCTAACATGGCATAGCTTAAGGCTATTTCTGCGCCGCCAGATAGCCCATCATTAAAGGCGTTTAAGGTTGTCTTCAAATCTAACCCGGCCACTAAGCCCGCAGCTATTGCACTGACGGTCATGGCGACAATTACATTTATTCTAAAGAGGGTTAACCCCAGCATGAGCAAGACGCCCAAAATAACAGCATTCATACTATTTTCTTGCCTTTCTTTTTATTGATTTATACAACCTCTTCAACTCACCAAGCTCAAGTTTATTAAGTGGTTTTTGTTGATACTGTGATTTTTCAATTAATTGATAAAACTGCCAAAGCGACGCATCTAACTCTGGAAATAACTTACATAACTCAACAATATGTTGTTTCGCCGTAGTGCCACTTAGCTGCCCTTTGAAATCGGACACTATAGCATTGTAATAGACAAGTTCGATAGGGCGTTTATGCCGAGTAAGCTGCTTGCTAAGGTAAAATAGCGCAATTGAGAGCAAAAGCAGCATAAACAGAGAAAATATTCCGGCCCAAAGCTGACCATTACTCCCAAACCACTCTTTAAACAGTGCGCCTTGCTTTTCTTTGTCAAAATTAATGACGACGCGAGTCCACTGATAGTCAAGCTCCTCGAGCTGCAATCGCAACCAATTAATAGATTGCCAATTAGACAACCCAATTAAGCTGTAGCCCAAACCGCTTTTGAACTCGCTCGATAATTGTTCAAACTGAGAAAGACTCCCTGTCATGCGCTCTGGGGCAATCCAGGCGGTTGGGTCTAAGCGTTGCCAGCCAATTCCCGGCGTAAAATACTCAACCCAAGCATGTGCGTCATATTGATAAACGCTGTAATAGCCTTGATCGTCATTTTTTTCACCGCCCAGATAACCAGATACCAAGCGAGCTGGGATACCCGCGCTGCGCAGTAGAAATGCCGCGGCAGAGGCGTAGTGACCGCAAAATCCATTAAACGAGCTAAATAAAAAGTCATCAATCCTATCATCAGATTGCGCTGTAGTTGGTGTTAGGGTATAGACGAAACCATTTTGCAAAAAATAGCGCTTCATTAATTCAATGAATTGGATCGTTGTTGTTGATTGACTATCCCAATCGCGGGCCAGCTGCCTTGCCTGTTGATTAATGCCGTCAGGTAATGCGGTGTTACGCCTATAATACCAAGGCCTTAACGAATCTTGGGGTTCAAAGTCAGTGAAATCGATTTGATACTCGACAGGTTTTGCTGATAGGTTTTTCAAATAGACCGTGCCAAACACGTTACTATTCAACTTAGCGTTTTTCGAATAAGAGTATGACAGGCCGTACAACCAGGGAAGTTGGCTTGGCTGCGCAATAATGGTTGCTGCACCGTTCGGGTTTTTGGGCAACGCTCTGACATTGGTACCTTGATACTCAGAGACTTTCCATTGCCGTCCGTCAAATTCATCATGAATAATTGCACGCCAATAGAAAGGTCCAGTTTGTTGAGTGTTCTCAAATGACGCCCTAAACACCAAGTCGCTGGACTGGGATAAGTTTGCGATATTGAAAGGATCTACATTCTCAGATAATCCTGTTTTTGCTTGATTCTGCGGTGCAGGTAACTGCCAAAATGCCGGGAGTTTTGGTAAAAAAACGACTAATAAGGTAGCTACAGGCAGCACCAATATCAATCCCTTTGCGCTTACCTTAAGCGCAGATTTGAACCTTAGGTTTTGCTCGAGATTAAGCATGATAGCTAAATTAACAGCCAGCAAAATCAATACTAGAAATGCTGCAAATATACTTTGTGTAAAAAGAAATAAGCACGGATAAGTAAAAAAATTCAAAATACATATTTGTGTAAATTGGCGAGCTTGCGTGGCATGCACTTGTTTCAGCAGCGATGCAACCAACATCAAAGCCACAAAAACATTCACGCTGTTTTTTATACCTATTAATGAGGCCGTCGCAATGGCGCCGAGTAAAGTGACCAAGTTAATAAAACGAATGCTTAACACGCTTGGTTTAGTCACCAATCTTGATGCTTGCCACAGCGTTAAAACGGTACATAACCCAACAAAACCGACACCAAAATCATCGACAAGAATAATGCTCAGCAGCCATAAAAATAGTGATGTGCTGTAGTACCATTTTGGGAAGCTAGAATTCACTTAATGCCTCCAAGCAACTTAGTTTATGGGTTTCACCTTGACCGAACGGGATCCTGTTTTGTTGCAATAACAGGGCATAACTTGTTTGTTGCTTGTCGGCGTCAAGCACCATAGTACAAAGTTTACTCAGACGTTCTTCTTTGCTGCCTGAAAGCTTAGAATAATCGAAAATAATGCGGTGTAAATCGGCCGACTCCGGTGCATTCTGTTTAATTAACATTTGGTCAGTCTTGGCGTAATGCTTCCAAGAAACGCGGCTTAAACTCATCCCTTTTTGATATTGCGAAAGATGGTCGAACTCAACTGAACGCTCTTTCTGTTGTATGCTTTGGCTAGTATTCGAGGCACTGCCGAAGCTAAACTCTGTGTCTATAACGGGCAATGGAGTAGGGTACACGTAGAAAGCATCGTTTGGTTTTATATACGACCAGGTACGAATAAGGCCAAATGGGAAGTAGCTGAGGATTTTAATTACCCCCGTATCATATACGCCACGAGGTAATTCAGGGGCACTTAGCTCGAGAACTTTTTCATCACTCACTTTGGAAATATGGGTAGCCGTTTGGTTGTATTCACTTGAAAGCCTGAGTGATTGGATCTCTGCGCTAGATGAAATACTGAGTCTAATAGATGAACTATATGGGCTAAAATTAGCATTGCTTCCCAAATATCGGACATTTGTATTGTTCAAGTTAAAAAAACCTAAAAATAGGGCGGCTATCATCATCACAGCCATAATGTAGGACACTGCAAGGATTAGATTATTCTGATAGTTGATCCCCAATACAAAATTAAGCAAAGCCACAGCGATAAAAAAACCGCCATCCTTAGATGGCAGTATGTAGATATTATTATGAGATAATCGTATTTCTGAGCGTTGATGTCGTTTATAAATATGCTGCTTAACTTTCCGTTTCAAGCGGTTAATCATGCTTAATGTACCGGTACGTTTTGAAAGACCTGTGTCTTAACTTCTGCTTCATTAGTCGTGGTAACGCCAAGTCGATGGGCACAGACTGAAGTGAAAACGGCTTGAACATCATCGGGGATCACGAAATCTCGACCACTAATAAACGCATATGCACGACTTGCGGCTGCAAGCGCGATGCTAGCTCTTGGCGACAAAGGATCGCTAAATTGACCTGAGCTGCGTGTGTAATTAACTAAGCGAAGGATGTAATCAATAATAGCGTCACTTAGCACAATGTTAGGCACAACTTGTTGATACGCCAACAGTGTTTTGCCATCGATCACTTGTGGTGCTTGAGTCAGTTTTCTCGCTTTTCCAGCTAATTTAATTAACTGCGCTTCTGCCATTTCCGAGGGGTACCCCAAGCTTATACGCATAAAAAAGCGGTCGAGTTGTGACTCAGGCAGTGGATGCGTGCCTGATTGATGCTGAGGATTTTGCGTTGCAATCACAAAAAATGGGCTAGGGAGCTCATGGCTCACGCCATCGACGGTTACTTGATGTTCTTCCATGGACTCCAACAAGGCACTTTGAGTTTTTGGGCTTGCGCGGTTGATTTCATCGGCCAGTAAGACTTGGCTGAAAATTGGACCAGGATGGAATTCAAAAGTTTGATGTTCACGGTTAAAAATGGAAGTACCGGTAATATCAGCTGGGAGCAGATCGCTCGTAAATTGCACTCGACGATATGTCAGACCTAGCACATCAGCAAGAGAATGAGATAGCGTCGTCTTACCCATACCTGGTAAATCTTCGATTAGAAGATGGCCGCGACACAAAAGACTGCAGATCGCGAGCTTTATTTGTTCAGGCTTTTCTAAAATAACGGTAGAGAGCGCATCGGTAAGTTTCTTTATCTCTTCATTCATGTAACCAGCTCTAAACGCTTCATTACCGAATCCACTTTATGTGCATTGAAAGGTTTAGCGATAAAGCCCTTAGCACCAAGTTCCCAAGTATTTTGAACATTCTCCATACTATTATGGCCAGAGCACATGATGACATGGGCCACAGGAAAATTTTCGTTGATGTAGGAAAGAATTTCGGTGCCATCTGTATCGGGAAGCTCAATATCTAAAAAGACAACACTGGGTTGTTTATGCTTTAGTAGCGGCTTTGCGGAATCAAAGTCTTCACAACCATAAACTTCTTCAAACCCTAAGTTCTCCAAAATCTGTGTCAGAAAATCTCTGATCTCAACAGCGTCATCAATTATCAAGATTGGTTCTAGCGGTCTTACAAATTCCATATGTCGATACTTCAAATTACAAATTCAACCACATACTATAAAAAGCGAAACCATAGCTCAATAGAAAATACAGTAAACTTTCATTAATGTCCGATACCGTCTAGTATTGGACATTAATAGGTGATTTATTTAGCTCCTTGATACTGCTAATACTGGGATTAATTACATCCCATAATTTATATTATGTTAAATAAAGTAAATTAAAAGAGAGACTATCTTACTCTCTTGTACAATCAAAATTTCGCTGGATCTTATGGGCTACTTTTTGACGTGTTTATCCGTTTTCGAATGTAGAACTGACACTGCTGTTTCTAATGCTACGTCCTCACCATATTTGTCCATGTCGCCAGCTACGAGTATATTTGGTTCGAAGTCTTCACGAAAATTACCATTTACGTGATATAAGCGTTCAAATCCAACTTCAACCCAAGCGTCACTTTGAGCAAGGTCGAGACGTTTGATGCCGCCAAGCAAATCAGCCATCGGTGCGCCAATTACTGCGTCCGCACCCAAAGCATCAAAGCCAATTGTCATGCCTTCTCCAATACTGCCGGTCCAGCGCCCAGCAAGTACAACAAACGGTACCTTTATTTGTTGCTTTGCTGGTTTAGTGAACGCGTCTTTTAACTCTGCTTTGTTGAATTGTACAGCTTTCGTTTGCGTACGGTACTTTTGATACACGCTTGGCGCAGCAGTAAAATGTCCAAGTATGGGTTCTGCGACACCTGTATTCCCGCCGCTGGGTGTATTTCTAAGGTCAATAACATAACCTTTCACTTTACCTAAGGATTTTAATGCTGCTTTAAACTCATCAACAGTTTGGGTGTTGCCCATGGCGTTATTAAATCGAATATGACCAAATTCATCTATTTTTGCGTAGGATACTTTAGGTCCATTGCCTAGCGCATTTATTGCATCGTAACTTGCGGCAAGTTCGACAGTGACTAATTTTGTATCCCGTTGGAATTCAATTTCTCGTTTTTGATAACGTTTCCCTCCTAACGCAATATTCAGTGCGTAACTCTTCTGAGCCTTATTTAATTGACTCAATGGCACCTGCATTACGTCTTGTATGGCCTCCGGTATTGTATTGCCATCTACCCTTGTCACTTTATCTCCGGGTTTTAGTCCTTTAACGTCTGCATCGCTGCTACGTTTTACGTCAATGATAAGTGCGCTGTTATCGTTAAATTCGACATACATATCTGCACCCGTTGGATACACGCTGTAATCCTTTTCATTTAATGGACCAAGATTGAGATGCGGATCTGTGAAGTGGCGTAAATATGCTTGGCTTAAATCAATAAAGGCTTGCTTAGAATCTAAATTATTTAACTTATTCTCAAATAGTTGCCGGGTTTGCTGGTAACCTTTAAAGTCATCTAGATACGCGTAATGGGTTTGCAAGTTATGATCGAGCTCTTTCCAAGCATCCAACGCGCTAAAAGCCTCAGCACTTGCAGCAAAATTTGGCGTTAGAAGGAAGCTAGCACATAAAAAAACATTTAATTTCATATTTTTATGTCCTTGTTGTTATTATTTAATCCCAGTTATTTCATGCTAATGAAGCGCTGCGCTAAATGGAATGCGCTTACATATATCCGCTTCTGCAATGAGAATTTCTTCTAGGCGGTTATCTATCGTTAATTTGTCGAAATACTCGTAGCCAAGCTCTACAAAGAGATTTTTGTGTTTTTCTTCTGATTTGGCAATGGCAACATAAAAATCTTTCTCTTTGCCTTCAGGAAGCGCTTCTGCAACTAAAGAAAAACGTTCATGGCCCCTAGCCTCAATTACTGCGCCAATCAGTAATCTATCAATTAAATATTCGTCAGTGCCTTGGCGGAACAATGCGCGCATTTGCTTTATATAGGGGTCTTTTTGATCGTTCCCAAGTAGTGTACCACGCTCGGTTAAGATCTTAAGTACCTGTTTAAAATGGATCATTTCTTCTATTGCGAGATCAGCCATCGCTTTTACTAGCTTGATCCTGTCTGGGTAATGACCAAGCATTGCCATCGCCATTCCAGCTGCTTTTTTTTCTGCAGCGGCGTGGTCTTGAAGAAAGGTATCAAAGTCGGCTAGGACTTTTTCAGTCCAGCTAAAAGGTGTGTGATATTTTAATTCAAACATAATTCTATCTTGTATATACAGCTTGTAGTGAGTATAACAAACTCACGCGCTCGAGCGAACTTGCATACTAAAGAGCGCGGTGTCTTTATCTGCTTTGCCATTACGTGTCGATTCCACTTTATTGGAGTGTGAAAACCACTTCCATGCAGTTACTTTACCACCGATATTGACATGCGGGATGATCACTTTTTCTTGAGTCACGCCTATAAATTCGGCAAGCGTTTGCTCGGCATCAGCGGCGGTTAGGTTGACCGTAATAAAAGGAATATCATTCATTTTGGCGAATCTAAGCACCCTATCATGATGCTTGTAATAACAATCTTGCCAATAACCATCATCTTCAAAATGTTTGTCAAAATCAGGAAAAGTTTCCAAATAACAACGCTTAATGGTGTCGTTAAAGCCCCCTCTTTGTGACAGTAAGTTTTCTTTCATTGCCCTCATCAAACGCTTAATTGAGGGAAGCCATTGCTCAAATTCTCGTGTTAACTGGATTATTTTGGCTTCAGGATATAAAGCATATAATTTTTCATAATCAGCGAAAACGGGTGTGTCAGCAATAAATTCAGCGCAGTCTAATGCTTGCCTTGTGTATGCCGTGTGTGCTGTTTTGTATCCAGCACCTAATGCGGCAATACACAAACTTGTTGTGCCCGTTCGTGGTAAACCCGTTACCAAAAATTTGTGTTTTGTCATAGTTAGATAAAGTAATACACGAGGTTAAATGACGCTAAAATAAGTATTACTCCATATGTTGTCGCCATCGCTACTTTTCTGATTGAAAAGTTAGTTTTACCGAGCGCAACATAGTGTGCAATTCGAGAAAACAAAAAAGCAATGCCAAAAGCATGAAGTAGGTATGGGTTGATTTGTTGAGTTTCGAGTAACAACATCATTAACAGTACGAAAGGTGTGTACTCAATAAAGTTGCCGTGGATCCGTACTGCACTTTGCAGTTCATCGATACCGCCATCTCCTAGCGATACTTTGTGTCTGTGTCTGAGTGATATTATGTTAAAACTGAGTTTAATATAGATTAGTGCCAGCAATGCCGCATATAAACCGGTGATCATAAAAAGCCCTCCAATGGAGGGCTTAGTGTATAAGTTTAATTAGTTAACAGCTAGTATTACTCAATTAAGTAAACAGCATAAACTTCCGCGTTTAATGTAATTGCACCTGTGTTATACGCATTTTTGTATGCGCCTTGATCTGCTTCCATCGCCATTGCCGCAGAGCGCACGTAAGGCTGAACTGGCGCTTGCATTGGTTGGAATGAAACTGAGTACAGTTTTGCCAATTCAACATCAAACTCGCCGGCTAGCTCTTTAGCTGCTTTCTTTGCATCTTTGATGGCGGCTTTTTTGAGGCTTTGCAAATACTTGCCTTCATTTTCAACACCAAATTCCGTGTTATTGAACTGATTGATGCCGCTGTCTACAAACTCTTGAAGTAACTCTGGGTATTTTTTGATGTCTTTAAGCTTCACAGTCAAGCTTCGGCTCACACGAAAACCATCAAACTCTTCTTCATTTGATTCGCGATTGTAGCGTGTCTGTCTGTAGACATTCAGCTGTTCTGCGTGAATATCGTCTTCTTTAATATCGAAGCGTTTTGCGATTTCGATGGCCTTAGCCATAATCTTATCGACGTTTTCTTTAGCTGTGGGCAACGACTTTTGCTTTTCGGTAATGGCAACGCGGATGGTTGCAATATCGGGTTGTACTTGAATAAATGATGTGCCTTTAACATATAAATGCGGCGAGTCAGGCAATGCGCCTGCAAAGCTAAATCCAGATAAACATAATGCCAGTAAGCCAGTTAAAATTCGCATCTTTTGCTCCTAAAATGTGATACCTGCATATTCAAGCATATTTCAATTAACAACTACTGAATTGGATTTCAGGGTAACAAACTTTAACAAAATGTGCGGTTGTCACTTTGAGAAGTCATATGTAACGCTCTCAAACTTAGACTTACGAGTGATTAATAAATAAAATCGCCGCCAATGTGAGTTGGCGGCGATTTCTGTTTTAGCTAAGTAAAAGTAATTAGACGCTACAGCGTTTGTAGTTTCTATACTTAGGGAGCCAATAGTTTTTCTCTATCGCTGCCCAAATTGCGTCGTCTTCCATTTCAAGTGCAACGCCCTCTTCCATTGCTTTTTTAGCAACTGCAAAAGCAATACGTTTACTCAACGGTTCAATTTCAGTTAGTGCTGGTAGTAGACTACCTTTGCCGGTGTTAGCACGTGGTGATGATTCTGCAAGCATTTCGCTAGATACCATCAACATGCTATCTGTAATACGGTTCGCTTTAGCGGCAAGTACACCAAGACCGATCCCAGGGAAGATATAACTGTTATTACATTGCGGTATGATGATTGTTTGCTCACCATGTACAACCGGTTCAAATGGGCTTCCCGTAGCAACAATTGCTTGACCATCAGTCCACTCAATCACATCTTTTGGATGCGCTTCAACCTGGCGTGATGGATTACTCAATGGGAAAATAATTGGCTGCTCGCATCCTGCATGCATCGCACGGATCACTTGCTCAGTGAATAGACCCGCTTGACCTGATACACCAATTAAAATGTCTGGTTTTGCACAGTGCATTACATCTAATAAAGATGCAAATTCACCACTGTATGTCCAATCCGCGAGGTTTGCTTGTTGTTGAACTAGCGCTTCTTGGAAATCTCTTAGCCCTTCCATGCCTTCTGTCAGAAGGCCAAAACGGTCCACCATAAACACTTGGCTTCTCGCTTGCTCATCGGTTATCCCTTCTGAAATCATTTGGCTAATAATTTGCTCTGCAATACCACAGCCAGCAGAACCTGCGCCTACAAACACCACTTTTTGTTCAGAGAGCTTTGCCCCTTTAACACGGCAAGCGGCTAACAGCGAACCCGCAGTAACCGCAGCGGTACCTTGGATATCATCGTTAAAGCTACAGATTTCATCGCGGTAACGTTTCAATAGTGGCATTGCGTTAGGTTGTGCGAAATCTTCAAACTGTAACAGCACATTAGGCCAACGGCGTTTAACCGCTTTAATGAATAGATCTAGGAATTCGTCATATTCAGCTTGGCCGATACGTGGGTGTCTTGCGCCCATGTACATTGGGTCATTGAGTAGCTTCTCGTTGTTTGTCCCTACGTCAAGCATTACAGGCAGCGTGTAAGCTGGGCTGATCCCACCACATACGGTGTAAAGTGCCAGCTTACCAATAGGAATACCCATACCACCAATACCCTGGTCGCCAAGGCCTAAAATACGTTCACCATCTGTAACCACGATAACTTTTACTTTGCCTTTAGTGGCATTTCGTAAAATATCGTCGATTTGATAACGGTCTTCATAAGAAATAAACAAACCACGAGAGCTGCGATAGATATCAGAAAACTTCTCACATGCATCACCTACAGTTGGGGTGTAGATGATTGGCATCATTTCTTCTAAATGATCGCGTACTAAGCGGTAATACAGCGTTTCGTTGTTGTCCTGAATGGCACGCAGGTAAATGTGCTTGTTTAGGTTGTCGCTAAAGCTTGAATATTGCTGATAACAACGCTCGACTTGCTCTTCAATTGTTTCATAACGAGGAGGTAGTAGTCCTGCTAAGTTGAAATTTTCACGCTCGCGTTGAGAGAATGCACTCCCTTTGTTAAGCAGTGGTGTTTCTAATAGTGTAGGACCTGAATAGGGAATGTAGAGATAATTTGGATCGGTTTGTTTAGTCATATTTACAAGCTTGACACTAATTTTTTAGTCTAAGGGTTCATTATTGTCGAAAAGGATTAAATTACAATGAATTTAGTGCTCATCAGACCATTATTAACGCGCTCCAGAGCACGTTAAACGCATTTTTCTGGAACGCAAAATTATAGCCTAAAAGCACTTAAGAAACCACGGCTTATTCGCTGCTTTCGCCAAGTGCAACACCTTCTCTTCTTGGGTCTGCACCACCGATTAAATGTGTTCCACGAACCTCAATGGCATGTAGTCCAGAGTTTAAGTCGCGGATCTGTACTTCATGGCCTTTTTTCTCTAAGTAAGCCGCTTGTTTTGTCAGCTCAGTGCCTTTTTCCAGCGTTGTATACTTATTGCGGTTGGTGATTTTTGGTAAATCAATCGCAGCCTGCACAGATAATCCCCAGTCCAGTACACCAACTAAGGTTTGAGCAACATAGTTGATAATACGGCTGCCACCCGGTGAGCCGACTATCAATTTAAGCGACCCATCTTTGTTAAACACCATTACAGGCGCCATAGAACTTCTTGGGCGTTTGTTTGCTTCTACCCGGTTAGCGACCCATTTATCCCCTACTTTTGGAGAAAGTGCAAAGTCGGTTAATTGGTTATTGAGCAAATATCCGTTGACCATCACCGTTGAGCCAAATGCCATTTCAATCGAGCTTGTCATAGAAATGGCATTACCCTCTGCATCTACAATCGATACATGGCTAGTCGAAGGTAATTCATAACTATCATCCATAGCATAAGCGAGTGTACCCGAAGTTGGATCGCCTACTGGAAAGTCGTGATTATCCATTTCACCGATAAGTTTGCTACGGCCTAATAGATATTGTTCGTTAAGCAATGCTTTTGCTGGCACTTCAACAAAATCAGGATCCGCAACGTAAAAATCTCTATCGGCAAACGCTAGGCGAGATGCTTGAGTAAAGAGGTGCAAGGCTTCAGGGTCATTTGCCTTATACTTACCTAGGTTGTACGGTTCCAGCAGCTTCATCATTTGCAAAACGGCAATACCACCACTGCTAGGCGGTGCCATAGAGCAAACTTTATATACACGATATTCCGTACAGATAGCGTCTCGAGTTTTGCTCTTATAATGTTCTAAGTCGCTCAGCGCCAATTTTCCAGGTGCGATTTCAGACTTTTGCACAGCTTCTACTAATTGGGTGGCATTTTGCCCTTCATAAAAGGCTTGGATCCCTTGTGTTGCTACTTTGTAGTATAGGTTTGCCAAAGGCAGATTCTTTTTAAGGGCCCCTGGTTGTAGTGCTTTACCATCCGGATAAAAATACTCTTTTGCGGGACTGAGCTTTGTCAAACCTGGGTTGAGTTTTTTCTCAAGCAGCATATTTAAACGTGGAGAGACGATAAATCCGTCTCGAGCTAATTCAATCGCTGGTTTGAATAATTCCTGCCATGGCAGTTTACCGTATTTGTCATGTGCTGATTTAAACGCGTGTAGAATACCAGGCACACCAACAGAGCGACCGCCCACCACAGCCTCAATCCATCTAACCGCATTACCCGTATCATCTAAAAATAGATCAGGACCTGCAAGTTTTGGTGCAGTTTCTCTTCCATCAAAACTAATTAATTCATTGCTTTTCTTGTCGTAGTGCAGGATAAACGCCCCGCCACCCACGCCCGAAGATTGCGGCTCAACCAAAGTAAGCACAAGTTGAGTCGCTATCATGGCATCAACCGCACTTCCCCCTTTTGAGAGCATTAATTGACCTGCTTTACTCGCATAGGGGTTGGCAGCAACGACCATGTACTTTTCTGCGGTGCGTGCTTCTTTAGATTGGAAGCCGGTTGCGGCTTCCGGCTCTCTAATTTCGATTTTTTGTTGCTCAGCTAAGGTGTTGGTTGAAAAGCTGAATGCGGCAATCACGGTTAGTGATGCAAGTGTATGTTTCATAATACCCACTTTGCTTACGTCTTATATTTGGCATCATAAAAGCAATTAGGCACAATATGCAAAAATAATAACGTGAAATCGTATGTTTGAACTTCCAACGAACAAAGAATATCTCATTGGCCCTGTGTCTTTGGCGATATTGTCAACAATACTGATGTTGTTCGGGCTTGGCCCGCACTTAGATTTTGACAGAAATGCGATTGCTGAAGGTGAATTATGGCGGATTTTGAGCGGCCAGTTTACCCATAGCAATTGGTATCACTTGATGCTAAACCTGCTTGGTATCTTATTTATTTGGCTATTACATGCCGAGTATACAACACTAAGAAAATATTGGCTGAATGTGCTTTTCCTTGGCCTCTTTACTGGACTCATGATTTTACTATTTTCGCCAAACATTGTTGTATATACAGGCTTGAGTGGCTTATTACATGGGCTTATCGTATGGGGAGCACTTGAAGATATTAAGCGCAAGCTAACAACTGGATATCTGTTGTTTATTGGTGTGTGGGCAAAGGTATGTTGGGAGCAATATGCGGGTGCAAGCGCAGATGTAGCCAAACTGATAGACTCGAGAGTCGCCATTGAAGCACATCTATTTGGTGCGGTTGGTGGTGTGGTTTTAGCTGTTATCTATTTATTTTTTAAAACAAAAAAGCCAGCTTAAGCTGGCTTTTTATCCACTCATTTGATTACAAGTTTTCTTTGAACAACTTGTATATACGACGGTATTCATCTAACCAACTTGATGGCTGTCTAAAGCCATGGGGTTCAACTGGATAAATCGCCGTTTCAAAGTCTTCCTTTTCTAGCTCAATCAGGCGTTGCACCAAACGTACAACGTCTTGGAAAAACACGTTATCATCAACCATAGGTGCATTGATCAGAAGCTTGTTTTTCAAACCTTCAGCATGATAGATAGGCGAACTGCGTTTGTATGCAATTGGGTCTACATCTGGGCGATTAAGAATATTTGAGGTGTACGGGTCATTGTAATAGGCCCAATCGGTGACTGGACGTAAAGCCGCGCCTGCTTGAAATAGATCTGGCTGAGTAAATAGCGCCATAAATGTCATAAAGCCGCCGTATGAACCACCATAAGTTCCTACAGCGCCACGATCAACATTAGCGTTGTTCACCATCCACTCGACACCGTCTGCCAAATCTTCGATTTCTGGTTTACCCATATGACGATAGATTGCCGTTCTCCAATCTCGGCCATAGCCCTTAGAGCCGCGATAGTCCATATCCATGACGACATAGCCTTCGCTCGCGAGGAGTGAATGGAACATAAACTCTCTAAAGTAGTTAGACCAACCCATATGAGAGTTCTGCAAATAACCCGCACCATGGTTAAAGATCACAGCCTTACGATTTTTACCTGTTTCGCCTTCTTGATAATCTGCCGGGTAATATACTTTTGCGTAGACAGGCTCATCTTGATGGCTTGAAGGAACCGCGACAATCTTAGGTGCAATTAGCTTCTTATTTAAAAACGCATCTGAGACCGTATTAGTGAGTCGTGACACCGCTGCTTTTGGCGCTGCATCCGCCACATAAAGCTCAGGAGGCATCATGATTTTTGAGTGAGTTAACAACAGCTTTTGCTCATCTGGGCTTAGCTGGTAATCAGTCAGGCCATCTAAATCAGTTAACTGCTCATCTTCACCGCTTGCTAAATTGACGCGATAAATTTCGTATAAACCTGGGTGATCTTTATTGGCTTTGTAATAAACAAATTGACTATCTTGGGTTAAGGTTGGTTCAGAAACCACAAACTTCCCTGAAGTCATTGCTTTTGCTTTGCCGTTAAGCGGCTTAACATAAAGCTGGCTATATCCAGTTTGCTCTGAAAGATAGTACAAAGCATCTTGGTTGTTTAACCAGCCAAAATCATTGTAGGTGTAATTGATCCAAGCATTGTCATGTAGGCGGTGCTGAGAAACGAATTGTTGTTTATCAAAATCAACAGTTGCTAACCATCTGTCTTTATTATCCCAAGCACCAAGCATCACTGCGACTTGAGAACCGTCACTATTCCATTGGATAGCGGATTGACTCCAGCCCCATGTGTCGATCAAGTTGATATCACGTGGTGTTTTTTCACTCTTATATGATTCACCTTTTGCCTTAGCATTTTCGCGTTTCACCTCGGCTAGTACATCTTCATCAAAGCCAGGCAAAGTATCATAGCTCAGCGTGACTTGTTCTGACTTTGCTAAATCAATGAAAATAACATCAGAACTCATTGGTTTAGTGTCTGCAACACGGCGGCGAGCTTTTACCGGATCAATGTCACCGTTTTGACTCACATAGTTAGGCATGATGTCAGAATCGGAACGACTTGGTTTATCATCTGTGATCACGGCGATTAACTTGTCACCTGTCGGTGCTAAGCTAACTGAGATAAGCGTTTTTCCTTTACCTAGATAAAACTGATTATCTTGGATGCTTGCGTTATTTGCTTCTATCTCTTGATTTCTTGCTTCTCGATCTTTGCTGTTTTTGAGCGTTAGCGCGACGAATTGAATCAGTTTGTGTTGCTGCTCAGCGATATATCCATTTGGCTCTTTCACCCCTTCAGGCTTATCCGCTAAATGTAACTTTACCAGTTCTTTAGTTAAGCCAGTGGCTAAATCGAATGCAAATAGCGCATTGCCTGAACGGTAAGCTAATCGGTTATCACTTAAGAATTGCGGTGCATACTCATAGTTTGAAGAATGAGTAACTTGTGTCATAGCGCCAGACTTCAGGTTTTTAACGAATATGTTGCCTTTAAATTCATAAGATTGTAGCGTCCGCTCTTTATTATAAATCGCGTTTGCAGCACCAACGGCATGCAAATCTGACAGCGAAACCGCTTCGCTTGTTTGTGCGCTACTGACTTTAAATAGATCTCTTAACTCTGAACCAGCTTGCTTACGCTTATAGAAAACGGCTTTGCTATCAGCTCCCCAGTACGCGCTTTCTGGTTGTCTTCCCAACCAATCAGGATGCGCCATTGCTTGTTTTAAGGTGATCTGCTCACCACCAAAATCAACGGGAGTAGCAACGACTTGTGGAACTGGCGAGTTGGATTCAACTTGTTGTGGTTTTGGGCTTACTTCTGTGGTTTGACAACCGGAAAGGAATAAACCTGAAGCGACTGCCATCGAGATAAGAGAGAGTTTCAACATGTGACTTTCTTATAATAGTTAAATTTGCTTAATTTAAGCAGAAAGCCAGCGGAATATCGACAGATTTAAGATTAAAAGCACGATGGGTGGGACAAAAAAAGGCCAGCATAGGGATGCTGGCCAAATACTCTCTGCGCTCACATAGTCGTTGATGGACAACGAGTATGAAATGAGGCCTATCCGCGCCTCACAATAGTAGACCGCACTATCAGAAAAGAGTTCCAAAAATAACAGTAAAAAAATTAAATTTTTTATATCTTCCCTGAGCTCTGTTACTAGGAATGAGTTAACTCAATAGTTATCAGAAGCTTAGGTTTTTAGTTAACAATGGACCTTTTTAGCTAGAAACAGTAGTACTAATTCAAAATTAATTGCTGAGCGGTTTCCATGACCCCTGGGTAGTCTGCTTCAGGCAAGATGTCAGCAAGCTCTGCCAGTGCTTCACCTAACTTATGCAGTGAGTCAGCTGACACGTTAATATGCCCCATTTTTCTGCCCGGTTTCGCATCTTTGCCATACCAGTGACTGGTTGTCCCTGAGACAGCAAGAACTTGCGATGGAATGTGACTTTGCCCTAACACATTTATCATCGCGGTTGGGCGAAGCAGGTTTGTATCACCAATCGGTAAACCGGCAACGGCACGAATATGGTTTTCAAACTGGCTTACATGGGCACCTTGTTGAGACCAATGTCCTGAGTTATGTACCCTAGGTGCTATTTCATTAACTAATAATTGACCTTCAACATCGAAAAACTCAATAGCAAGTACACCAACATAATCGAGTGCATTCGCAAGTTTCGCAAATGCGTCTTCCGCTTGCGCTTGAATATTGCCTTTCTCTTTCCCGGCAATTGATAGGGTCAGTACACCATTGGTATGCTGGTTTTCAGTCAACGGATAAATTTTACATTCACCATTTTTAGCGCGCACACCAATAATCGACACTTCACGGTCAAACGGTATCATTTTTTCAGCAACGATAGAGTGAGGCTGTGCTTCAGTGCCTGCTTGCAAAAACTCGGACATTTCGTCCCAAGTACTATCTATTTCAGACTCTGATTTTACTCGCCATTGCCCTTTCCCATCATAGCCTGCCTGACAGGTTTTAACGACCAACGGCATGCCTAATTCATCAATCGCTGTGAGAAAATGCGCTTTATCCGTAATGATTTTGAAAGGAGCACAAGGAACAGATGTTTTATCTAGTAGCGCTTTTTCTTTCGCGCGGTCACCACCGGTGGCGATTGCTTCTGCGCCAGGGTAGAACTTACCGCTTTGTTCGCAAAGCGCTAAAACATCATGTGGAATATGTTCAAATTCGGCAGTGATGGCATCAGCATTGTCAATGGCCTGCTGTAATGACTCTGGTGTTGTTGCAAAGGTAACGGGGTTTATTACCGTTTGACTGCCAACATCATAAGCCAACACTTTTATATCAAGATGAGTTGACGATAAGCTCATCATACGGGCTAATTGTCCCGCCCCTAAAACAAGAATATTCATGTTATTTCGCAGGATCTGGATTAGCTAGTACAGTTTCTGTTTGTTCTTTTCTGAACGCTTCTACTTTTGCAAAAATTTCTGGCTGCTGACAACCTAAAATTTGAGCTGCTAGCAAACCTGCGTTTGCAGCACCAGCGTCGCCAATCGCTAACGTACCTACCGCAACACCTTTAGGCATTTGGCAAATTGATAGCAATGAGTCCACGCCATTTAGCGTTTTTGATTTTACTGGAACGCCAAGTACAGGCAGACTTGTAAATGCTGCCGCCATACCTGGTAGGTGTGCAGCACCGCCAGCACCGGCAATGATAACTTTGATCCCACGTTCTGCTGCTGTCGAAGCATAATCCGCTAAAAGCTGTGGAGTACGGTGAGCTGAAACCACTTTAGTTTCATAATCAATACCAAATTTATCTAACATTTCAGCTGCATGTTGCATTGTAGGCCAATCTGATTTTGAGCCCATAATGATGCCAACGGTCATAATAATTCCTCGACTAATTTTGAACGATACAGGGCTAAGGTCCTTCACACCTTAGCTGCGGGCATTATACCTGAGTTCGTCTTTAATGCGAAGAATCAACTTATTGCAATTATCACGCGATGGCGTCCTGAGTTATTTAGACACCACCAATTCTTCAATACTTAATGCTTTCGCACGCTTAAAGTGAGAGAAAAACGTTTTAGGACCCATAATTAAACATAACACCGCCAGACCACCTGGGATCAGCACCATTTTTAAAGCTGGACCAAGAATATAGCTGTAAAAAAAGATAAAAGGGATGAACAGAATGTATCCGATGAATAAGCTCAAATATTGCATAACAACTCCTATTGAAATTTAATGAGCACGCTCAATCATGATAGTGAGCGCGCTCATTTTTTGCAAACTTTATCTCTTAAATAATCTGGAATTGTGCTACACTCTTTTCGCAAATAAAAAGGTAACCATATGAAAAAAAGAGAAATTACGTACAATAAAATTCTCAGTGCTAGTTGGCAACTTTTTCAAGACAATGGTTTTGAAAACACTACTACTCGGCAAATTGCCCAAGCAGCAAACGTGGCAACGGGAACGGTTTTCTCTCACTTCCCCACTAAGCTCGACATGCTCAAAGTCGCAATGCATAACCAAATAGATGAACTAATTAATGAAGCGAAAACATCAGATGAGCAACATAGTGCCAGCTTAAAGTTACGCCACTATGCAAAGTATTTATTTGCTTTTTATCTTAGCAATAGAGATTTCAGTAAGGAGCTGCTTTGTGGGATTATTTGGCATAGCGAATTCTTTACTGGACAACTCAATTTGTTCAAACACTTGTTATTCAGTGAGCAGGAATACAATGAGTTGAAAGCAACCGTTATGATGGATTGCTACTTTATGACCTTATTAGAAGGGTTAAGCAATGAGCATAGCTCTGTTGATCAGATGCTGCATTCCCTATCTCAGAAGCTGAAACTTATTAGCCAATAATCTGTATGATGTGTTCTTCATTGAATATTCATACGAATTTACTTGTGCTTTTGAACTTCTGACCATATAAAGCATCTAGGACTAGTGTAATAAGCAAGTGCTTGGGAAAAGTTACTTAGTTCCTTATTTTTGTCTAACGAGGTCAAAATGAAACGCGTCATCTTATTCCTTATCACTAACTTAGCAGTGATGCTTGTGTTAGGAATTGTGTTATCTATCTTAATGTCTGTATTTGGTATTTCTAGCCGAAGCTATACAGGCATTATGATTATTGCTGCCGTATTTGGATTCGGTGGTTCTTTTATCTCTCTTTACATGTCTAAGTGGATTGCAAAAAAATCTACAGGAGCCCATGTTATTGAGCAACCACGAAACGAAACTGAACATTGGTTAGTTTCTACTGTCGCAGAGCAAGCTAAAAAGGCAGGAATTGCAATGCCAGAAGTTGCGATTTACGACAGCCCTGAAATGAATGCGTTTGCAACCGGGCCGAGTAAAAATAACAGCTTAGTTGCTGTAAGTACTGGCCTACTCCACAACATGAGTCAGGATCAAGCAGAGGCAGTTCTTGCGCACGAAGTGTCGCACGTTGCAAATGGCGACATGGTTACACTTACCTTGATCCAAGGTGTTGTAAATACCTTTGTTATATTCTTCGCTAAAGTATTGGCGGGTATTGTTGACAACTTCTTGAATAGCGATGAAGAAGAGTCAGGTGGAAGCTGGACATATTTTATCTTTGATATGATATTCCAGATCCTCTTTGGTATTTTGGCTTCTGTTGTTGTCGCTTACTTTAGCCGTAAACGAGAATTCGCAGCTGATAAAGGTGCAGCGGATTTAGTCGGTGCGCAAAAAATGCGTTCAGCACTAGAGCGTTTGAAGCACAACCATGAATCGCAATTAGAAGGCTCAATGATGGCTTTTGGTATTGCTTCAGGTAAGTCTATTGCAGACTTCTTTGCGTCTCACCCGCCACTTGATGAAAGAATTCGAGCACTTTCGTAACTCTTTTCACATTCATACTAGGGCAACGATTAGTTGCCCTTTTTTATAGTTCAATTTTATACAGATTATTTCCAACAGCGCTAAACCCTAAACGCTTGAGTAGGTTTAATGAACGGTGATTAGCAGCCGATACATGCGCCAGAATCACATTGAGCCTAAATTCAATCTGGCTTTTGTTTGCAAATAGACAACGTAAAGCTTCAAACATCACGCCTTTACCCCAATAATCAGGCAGTAATTCATAGCCAATATGTAGGCCCTCAATATCACCGTCTTCGTGATAGAAACCAATACAACCAATCACCGCTTTAGTGTTTTTACACACAAGACAAAAGCGTCCACCTCTACCTTCATATTGACGCTCAATATCCATTTGGATCATGCATTTAAGGTCTACTTCAGTGAGGTTATCACCGTAATCGTTATACACTTTTACCTGCGGTAAATTAAGTAGCGCCAATAACTGCGGATTATCTTTGTGCCTTATAGGCCTGATGACTAGCCTTGGTGTTTCAAATTCCATAAAATGCTCAGGTCTATGTTTCTGCCGCAATGGTAGCACTTATTGCAGCAAATACACCTTTCAATATTATGATCGCTTGCATTGCTTTATAATTTAGCATTTTTGGAGAATGAATATGAGTCAAGAGTTCACCGTTATCCCCCCAACGACAAAGGTTTACTGCCCACAAAGAGGTGAAGGCTGGACGTTAACGGGCATTACAGGGATCGATGAAAACGCATCAGTGATGTTCTCTGGCGTACGCTATACCATCTCAGCAAAAGAAATCGTTGAGTCATTATTACCAAACTTTAAAAATAGGCAAGAATCAAATAATTAATACTTTTTAATTATTTTACTGTTGTAAAAGTGTAAATTATGATCAATTATAGCGCTAGATTGCAAAGTCAATAATGGAAGCGCCCGCCTTAAAGGATTAAGTCATCGCATTGAGTTGGACTTAATTGCGAAGACATTGCTTTGTGTTGTTTTAAGTTACAGGACGTAAACTTTTTAGGGTTCCTGCTATGTTAAAAGCATCACTCACAACACTTGGTTTAATCTCAACATTACTTTCCACATACACCTATGCAGATAGTTGCCCAGGTCAGGTTTTTGGTATTAACGCTGGCCGCGGCGATATTGGTATTTTGTTTGGCCTAGATGAAGGTGCAGGACAAGCCAGCGCCAATAGTTTAGCCGCTTTTAGTTCGGCTGCACTCGCCTATGATACTAGCAGTGCACGTTGGTACTATGCATCCGCACCAAGGCCAATCGACTATAAAGTTGATACCAGTCATCTAAACTTACCAGCTGACGCAGATATTCCCATTGAAGGTAAAAAACATCGCTATATTCAACTAGCATACTTTGATGGAACCTCTCATACCATTGTCGGTAGAACGGCTTATTTGGTGGGATTGGCATATGACAGCACAAACGATAGACTCATTGGAACGAGTTACGATTCTATTTACAGCATAGATAAAAACACAGGCGACGCAACTAAGCTCTCGGATCTCCCCTCATTGGCGGGAAAATACCGCGGCGATCTTGAGTTTTATAATGGTCGCTTAATCCTAGTCACTAGTGCAGCCGTTTACCAAGTTAATACCAATGACTTTTCTGTGACTAAATTATCTGATCACGACTTAACTGCCGTTACAGGGGCAAGCCTTAATAGTAACGGAGAGCTTATTATCAGTCGCGTTATCATTAATGACGCCGGACACACCAACAAAAGCGCGATTTATAAGCTAAACCCTGATACAGGAAGCACCTGTTATATCAATACATTACCAATACGAGTAAATGACCTCGCATATAACCCAAATGGTAGCAGTACATGCTATACCGTTTCTGGTTGCGGCGGCACACCAACCCCTCCTTCGCCACCGTCTTTTACGTTAACGAGTATTGAAAACACGGTTTATGAAGGAAGTACCCTTAGCTATCAAATTACCTTAAGTAAGGCCTTCGAGCAGGACGTCAGCTTTTCAGTAGCGGTCAATGATGTGACAACGCAATCAAATGACTACGTAGCACCATCTACTTCATTGGTAATACCTGCGGGCAGCACAACTGCTACCATTCAAATAGCAACAATAGACGATGCTGAGTACACTGGCGATCGGGAACTCTCTTTGAGCGTAACAGGCGTGAGCAATACCTCAGGCAGTGAAACCCTATCGGGAAACATACTCGACAATGAAACTGCATGTGTGCCTGACAATTACATGCGGATCAATTACGCGTTCGTCAGAGAAGACTCATTATTCAATAATGACTGGGGTATTAAAGTAAATGGCCAGTATATTAAATTGCTTGATGAATACGGAAGTGCCGGCAGCTATGACATCCTTCAAGGACAATCCTTTACCTATGTGCTCGCTATTGATGGTAACAGCAATACACTATCAACCAAGTACCAAGTCTCAGGTACCAACCAACGTTGGGAAGATCAAAACGATAATGATTACAATGACTTTGAGGTCAGTGTGACAACGCAAACGATTCAAAAAGGTTGTAACTAACAGACTCAACGCGGCTTACTACTTTTAGAAGCCGCTTTATTTAGTTCTAACTGGTGCCTGATTTAAGCTCAAACAACTCTAGTAACGCTGAGCGAAGCTGTAGCTTTGGTGTGCCCTCACTGTAAGGCGCTGTTGCAAGCAGCGGACAGTCTAGGCGAAGCTTTAAACTTTCAAGGTTTTCTTCAAATACAGACATCTCAGGGTCAATCTGATTTGCTATCCACCCCACCAAATTCAACCCTTTTTGCTTGATAGACTCTGCCGTTAAAAACGCATGATTCAAACAGCCTAGCTTCATGCCAACCACTAAAATAACGGGAAGTTGTTCTCTGGCGACCCAATCATACAGATATTCATTATCGTTAATGGGCAGTGCCCAGCCACCTGCACCTTCACATAATATATACTCAGCGCCCAGTTGCTGAATTTCACTAAAGCGCTCGTGTAGCTTATCGACTGTAATGTCAACATTCACCTGTTTGGCTGCAATATGCGGCGCAATTGGTGGTGCAAAACAAAATGGGTTAACTTGCTCGTAAGTCCCGTGCACCGTCGCAGCTTCCATTAAACTGATAGCATCAACGTTCACTAGTTCACCAAATGCCTCTTCAGCATCTGCCGCAATCGGCTTAAAGCCAAAAGCCTTTTTGCCGTGCTTGGCTAACAGTTTCAGTAATAGAGTAGAAATATAAGTTTTACCTACTTCAGTGTCGGTCCCAGTTACAAAATATGCTTGATTCATTTCCTTAACTCCAAAAATCCGACTTGATAACTTACATCAAAACCAGTTTCACTCTCAGGGTAACTGCTCAGCAGCTGAGCGTAGGCTGATTTTCCTAACAAACCTTGTCGACGAGAAGCGGTTTTTACATCGTTGGCACCGATATTTTTTACCGAGCGCAACGCCTTTAATGGCGTGTCATAACTATCAATCAATAACGCTTCATCCGCCCACGTCACAGCAAATCCGGCCTGTAGCGCAAAGGATTTAAGTGCAGACAGCGAATAAAATGAATTGATATGGCCACACTGATCGATGGCTCGCCATGCGCTATCGATTTCGTTTAACGAGCCGTCTAGCACTGAGCTTAGCAACACTCGTCCTTCTTTTTTTAGTACTTCATACAATTGCGCAAACAACGCTTGTGGGGAATTAGACCACTGAATTGCAAAATTACTAAAGACTAAGTCGATACAATTTGACTGAATAGCGAGTTTATCCATATCACAGCAAACACTATTTGTCGTATTTTCAGCGCTTGCCAACATCGCCAAGCTAAGATCCGCTCCAACATAATGATTCGTGAAGGCGTTTAATCTATGAAAGTTTTCATGTGGCCCGCATCCTAAATCGAGCAACCGAGGAAACATACGCACAGCACCTAGCTCGCTATTTTGCTGTGTTAAACGTGAAAAGAGTACATCTGCGGCCTGTTTTTGCACGTTAGCGTGTTGAGAGTATGATTGCGCGGCTTTTGAAAAGCACTTTGCTGTTTGCGTCTTTTGTGCTCTGCTCATGCTCCCTCCACTAAGGCCGAAACTAATTTATCTAGATCTTCGTGACTGTGCTGTGCCGTTATTGTTATTCGCAATCGTGCAGTATTTTGCGGCACCGTTGGTGGCCTAATAGCCCCAACCCAAAGTCCCTTTTCCTTAAGTTTATGTTGCGCCGCTAATACATTTTCACTGCTACCATACACAAGAGGCTGTATGGCCGTATCACTTGGAATGGGAGATAAGCAGGTTTGTGCAACTAACGACTTAAAATAGTCGATGTTTACTTGTAATTTGTGTCTCGCTTCAGATGCAGCAAGCAATTTATTCAGTTGGCATAATGCAACGCTTGCCATAATAGGCGACAACGCCGTTGTATAGATAAACTCACGATTAAATTGCGTCATGTAATTTATTACATCATGACTCGCTAATACCGCAGCTCCTTGACAGCCCATCGCTTTGCCAAAGGTGATCACCAAAATTTCAGGTTTAATGCCGCTTTCAATCGTACCAAGTCCTTGCGCTCCCACAACGCCAAACGCATGAGCGTCGTCGACCATGAGCCACGCAGAATGAGACTTAGCCAGCACACTGATTTCAGATACTGGCGCTTTGTCTCCATCCATAGAAAACACCCCTTCAGTCACGATGAGTTTACTGTCGGCTTTGGTTTTTTCTAATCGAGACCTTAAGTGCGTCAAATCATTATGATTAAAGCGAACAAACTTAGCGCTGCCCGCTAAACCACCGTCTAACAGGCTGGCGTGGTTGAGCTTATCTTGAAATACCGCAGCGCTTAATTGCTTTTCTTGAGGCGTGAACAATGTTTTTAACACACTGGTATTTGCAGCAAAACCGCTTGGAAATAACAGTGCTGCATCATAACCCAAAACGCTGCAAAGCTTATCTTCTAGCTGACGGTGAATATCAAGATAACCCGTAACAAGCGCCGAACTTCTGCTTCCGGCTTCAGTGCATGCGAGCGTGTTAAACTCCAACGAGTCTGCAAGTCCCAGGTAGTCATTGCTGGCAAAGTTAATATATTGCTGATCAGCAATTTTTATTCTACTTGCAGAGGCCTTTTCAACCACAATGCGTTTTCTTAGCAACCCTTCAGCGTGACGAGCTGCTAAGGCAGATTGAATATACTCAAACGACATTGATTAGTTGGCTTCGTAAAATAGCTCTGATGTCGCTTTGTCTGCAATTGCAGAGCTTAACGATGCCTCATAGGCCTCATCCGAATAATCTTCACGTTTTTCAGGGTTCATCCCAAGTTTTCTGATGAGATTCATATCGGCGTCTGCTTCTGGGTTTTCCGTGGTTAATAGCTTATCACCATAGAAAATTGAGTTAGCGCCAGCGAAGAAACACATAGACTGCATCTGTTCATTCATTGCCGTTCTACCTGCAGATAAACGCACGTAACTGTGTGGCATCATGATACGCGCAACCGCGATAGTACGGATAAATTCAAAGTGATCGAGGTCATCAACATTTTCAAGTGGCGTGCCTTTAACTTTAACAAGCATGTTAATCGGTACACTTTCTGGTTGTTTTGGCAGGTTTGCTAATTGGATCAGCAAGCCATAACGATCAGATGCCTGCTCTCCCATTCCCACAATACCACCAGAACACACTTTCATTCCTGCATCTCTGACGTGATCAAGGGTATCGAGTCTGTCTTGGTAAGTTCTTGTCGTGATAATTTGTTCGTAGTATTCAGGCGAGGTGTCCAAATTATGGTTGTAATAATCAAGGCCAGCTTCTCTTAGCGTGTGCGCTTTTTGATTATCCAGCTTACCCAAAGTCATACAGGTTTCTAGGCCTAGCTCTTTAACTTCTTTCACCATTTTGGCGATGTAAGGCATATCTCTGTCTTTTGGATCAGACCAAGCGGCACCCATACAAAAACGCGTCGCGCCCTTTTCTTTCGCCAACTTAGCTTGAGTTACAACCTTTTCCACTTCCATCAAACGCTCACGTTCAAGATCCGTTTTGTAATGACCTGACTGTGGGCAGTATTTGCAATCTTCAGGACAGGCACCCGTTTTGATAGACAGCAAAGTGGAGATTTGAACTTCATTGGGATTGAAGTTTTTGCGGTGAATACTTGCTGCATAAAAAAGTAAGTCGTTAAAAGGCATGGTGAACAGTGTTTTTACTTCTTCATGTGTCCAATCGTGTCTTAGCGCGCCTAATTCCATATTTTCATTCTCTTTTTATTCTTGCCTAAATTTACAACACGAGTATTTTCTAGTGATTAAATTTAGCGCAGTCAAACTGACGGTGATTGGCTTAGTCTACTTCTTAGCTTAGTATTGTCAACGTTACATGCGCCCACAAGGTTTACAAATGAGCAATAAACAAACAATCGATATTGAATTTGATCGCAAGCATATATGGCACCCCTATACATCAATGATTGACCCTCTGCCCGTCTATCCAGCCGCAAGAACATTCGAGAACAAAATTGAGCTTGAAACTGGCGAAACTCTCATTGACGGTATGGCATCCTGGTGGAGTGCTGTGCATGGTTATGGTAATCCAGAAATAATCGCTGCGATAAAAAATCAAGCGGACACGATGAGCCATGTCATGTTCGGAGGACTAACTCATCAGCCTGCCGTGGAGTTATGCAAACTACTCGTGGAGCTAACCCCAGCTCCACTTAATCGAGTATTCCTAGCCGACGGTGGCTCGGTCAGTGTTGAGGTTGCAATCAAAATGGCGATCCAATATTGGTTGAGTAAAGGCAAAAAGAATAAAACGCAAATAATGACAGCCAAAAAAGGTTATCACGGAGATACATTCGCGGCGATGAGCGTTTGCGATCCTGTGAATTCGATGCATGCCATGTACCAAGGCTTTTTACCTGAGCAGGTGTTTGTCGATGCCCCTAGAAGTGAGTTTTACGGCAGCCAAAGTCAAGATGAACTTAGCGCGTTAGAAACCGCATTTGCTGCTCATCATGAAAAGGTCGCGGCATTTATCATCGAACCGATAGTACAAAATGCGGGCGGCATGAACTTCTACCACCCAGAATATCTCAAGGCGCTTCGAGCGCTATGCGATAAGTATGAGGTGCTACTGATTTTAGATGAAATTGCGACTGGATTTGGCCGTACAGGTAAAATGTTTGCCTGTGAACATGCAGATATCGCACCGAACATTATGTGTGTTGGTAAAGCACTTACTGGCGGAAATATGACGCTCGCGGCCACTTTAGCAACAGAAGAAGTGGCTTTGGGTATTAGCCAAGGCGAAGCGAAAGTGTTAATGCACGGACCAACTTTTATGGGAAATCCGCTGGCATGTGCCGCCGCTGTAGCTAGTCTCACAATCTTAAAGCGCCAAGAAACAATGACCAATATTGAACGAGTCGCGAGCTCGCTTAACGCACTCAAGCGCTGTCTTGATCTAAGTGCAGTCACAGATGTTAGAGTCCTTGGTGCGATTGGCGTGGTGGAAGTAGAAAGGGTTGTTGATGTTGCAAAAATCCAAAAATTCTTCATTCAACAAGGTGTATGGATTAGACCTTTTGGCAAGCTAATTTATATTATGCCGCCTTATATCACCTCAAATGAAGATATTGAATCACTCATTGACGCGATTTACGCTGCCATTGAAGGCGAACACTTCTAAAATGCATTAAATTTGGAATTAGGTCTGTTTTTTGACCTAATTCCGACAATGTAACCTAAAACGATGGCGCATAATCAACAAAATTGCGCTATTTCGAACTTTCCTCGCTTTGTACCTGAAATGATATCAATGGCATGTTACCATGGTCGTTTTTATTATTAGCAAGTGAGAGAAGAGACAAATTAGATATGCAGCAAACCGTCAAATTGCAGCCAGCTGAAGCTTACCAGCCCCCTCGTTTTACAGTTTACCAACACCGCCAAATCGATAAGATAGAGCAACTGGATAAACTGCCTGAACACCTTCGCTTTCAAATGAAAGTCGTCGCCAATGTATTCCCTTTTCGCGTTAATAACTTTGTGATTGAAGAGCTCATCGATTGGGATAAAGTGCCCAACGACCCCGTTTTTCAATTAACTTTCCCACAGCGTGGCATGCTAGATGACGAGTCATACGAGCAAATGGCCAACTTGTTAAGTCGCGAACATACACCAGAAGAAGTGTTTAACCTTGCCACCAAAATTCGTCTAAAGTTAAACCCGCACCCCGCGGGTCAAATGGAAAAAAATGTTCCTGAGTATGAAGGTGAACGCGTAGACGGCATCCAGCACAAATATAAAGAAACAGTGTTGTTTTTCCCGTCTCAAGGACAATACTGCCACTCGTATTGCACTTTCTGCTTCCGCTGGGCGCAGTTTGTTGGCAAAGCTACCCGATTTAACAATAACGACGCCGAGCTACTCCACAATTACCTAGCCGAACACACTGAAGTGACCGATCTATTGATGACTGGTGGCGATCCTATGGTAATGCGCACCGTTAAATTGCGTAAATACCTTGAGGCACTAAAAGAACCAAGGTTTGACCATATCCGTACCATCAGGATAGGAACTAAATCTCTCACTTTTTGGCCGTTTAGATACGTCACCGATCCGGACGCGCAAGAGTTGTTAACCTTATTAAAAGAGTTGGTTGATGCCGGAAAGCATGTATCAATTATGGCGCACGTTAATCACAAACAAGAACTGCGTACTGAAGTCACACGTGAAGCGATTAAACTTATCCGCAAAACTGGTGCACAGATCAGAACACAAGCACCGCTTTTAAATAATATAAACGTAGACGCTGATATGTGGGCTGACATGTGGAAAGAGCAAACACAGCTTGGCATGATCCCCTACTACATGTTTATCGAGCGAGATACCGGCGCTAAGCGTTACTTTGAAATCCCGTTACATAAAACGTGGGAAACTTTCCGTGAAGCTTATAAGCAAGTCTCCGGTGTGAGTCGTACAGTTAGAGGACCATCAATGAGTGCGGGTCCTGGAAAAGTTGAAGTGTCTGGCGTAACCGAAGTCGCGGGTGAAAAAGTATTTGTGCTGCGCTTTATTCAAGCACGAAATCCAGACTGGGTACAGCGTCCGTTCTTTGCCAAGTTCGACGAAAATGCCCACTGGCTGGATGACTTAAAGCCAGCATTTGGGGAAGAAAAATTCTTCTGGCAGGACGAGTACGACGCCATGTAAATGTGAAAATATCAAAAAGCCAGCAAATTGCTGGCTTTTATTTGGCGCATTTAAACTGTATCTATCAGATTTGATTGCTAGAGCTTAATCACTCTGAAATCGTTTGTTATATTTTTACCCATCATCTGCCGGAAGCTTAAACATGGAGACGATTTCACAAGCATCTTTAAATCCTTGAACAAAAAAGACATTTGATGCCTGATTTTCCAATGAGTGACCATAGTAGTCCTTAAAAAAATCATACATCCATTTATTTTCACCGTGAGAATTGAACTTACCATTTGATACATGATTAAAGAGTTTATTGCTCTTTACCTTGAACATCGCAGCAGGCAAGAAATACTCAAATAGCTCCACCCTCTTACTTTCTGGTAAAGCTGCGGAACAAAAGCTGATATAGCTAAATGCTCGCTCGATTTCACGGCTGTTCATAGTTAAACGATTCGTATGACACAACTCAACAAACATTTCTTTTACTCGAGAAGACTTATTTTCGTCGAATTCTAATGCAATCTCAAATTCAGACATAAAACTATCAAACAAAATCTCATAAGACCGAGAGGTACTATCAATTGAAGGTAATTTAGCTTCAATATGAATAAACTTCTCTAAGTACTTCAGTGAATCCTCAGGATCGACACCGTAAACACTAGATATTATTTTTGATAACTGCGCTTTGTTATAGGAAACGACAAAAATAACATTTTTGGCAGGAAAAAGATGTTTTACCTTTTCCAAGACTTCCACTGCGAAATTAGGTCTACAACGATCTAGTTCATCGATGAAAAACACTACTTTTTCGTTGTTTTCACAGACACTTTCTAAAGCTGAAACATATGATTCAATGTTGGATTTTGCGTTTTGGTAAGCTTTAAATTTTTCGTTTAAATCTAGTTCCAAGGTTCCGAACGTCGCTGATTGAAAAGCTTTGTTTGTTAGCTTTTCTAGGTCTGAATTCTGAATAACACCTGCTGTTAATGCTTTAAGACCAAGGTTCGTTCCTAATTTTACAAGCTCTACGGCTGTATTTTTAGTCACTGATTTTAAATGTTCAATTTGCTTATGTACTTTGGGGCTTTTTCCTTTAGCCTCAAACTTTTTCTCCACTTCAAAAGCAATAGTCGCCCCAATTGATAAGAAAGTATCGCTAGAAAAATCATTTGCGAAAGCATCGTAGTAGATAGGAATCAAATTGCTCGTACTTTCTAGATCACGAATGAGCTGATGGATAAATGATGTTTTACCCTCACCCCAGCTGGCATCTATAGCTAATACAAAACCTTCGCTTGTATTAAGGAAAATATTTGTCAGGTTTTGTGCAAACTCTCCTCGCTCGAAGAGATATTGGCTTTCATCATTTATTCTTTGAGATTGATGCTCAATCGCTAGTTTCATCACTTCCCCGATCTTGGTTAAAAATATAACGCCTTGTTAAGGTAGCAAATCGATGAGGTAGCAAATTACAAATCGCTGATACAAATCGCTGATGATACAAATCGCTGACACCCACCTCTAATTTGCACCTTCCTAAGATACCACCTAAGCTTTAGCTCTGCACTCAATGGATTGAGGAAACCAAACTATGGCTACTGCCCGTAAAAGACAAATCAGTTTAACCGACACCAAATACTACCACTGTATCTCCCGTTGCGTAAGGCGTGCTTTTCTCTGTGGTGAAGATAAATTTACAGGCAAATCATACGAACACCGCCGGGATTGGGTTGAGGAAAAGCTCTCGATGTTGGGCTCCGTGTTTTGTATTGATATTTGTGCTTATGCCGTGATGAGTAATCACACCCACATTGTTTTATATGTTGATGATAAAAAGGCTAGGCGCCTGTCGGATAAAGCAGTTGTGATACGGTGGCACAAGCTGTTTAAAGGTAATTGGATAAGCCAAAAATTTATTGAAAGAGAGCCTCTCAGCGAGTCGGAGCAATTGATACTCGATGAGCTAGTTGATAAGTACAGAGAAAGGCTCGCAGATATTAGTTGGTTTATGCGGGTACTTAACGAAGACATCGCCCGCCGCGCAAATAAAGAAGATAATTGTACAG